>NZ_BAAGRQ010000009.1:0-98517 GCF_054782875.1 Microbacterium petrolearium | reverse complement strand
CCCGGTGACAACACCCCCCGGATCATCAAAGACAGGGGGCAGCAATCATGCCGGGCCCGGCAGGCCGTCACCGCCTAGCATCCTCCGCCAGACGGTCACGAAGAAAGTAACGGGTCAGCGCGGCTCGACGCGGTAGCGGCGCAGCTCGAGGGCCGGGTTGACCCGGCGGGTGCGGACGATCGCCTCGGGGTCCAGCCACGCCATCGCCAGCCCGGGCTCGGCCCCGAGGCCGGCGAGCGTCACGCCCTGCGGATCGAGCAAGGCCGAGCGGCCGACGCCGATCGGGGCCGGATGGTCGGCCGCGACCACGAAGATCGTGTTCTCGATCGCGCGCGCCGCGAGCAGCGTCGTCCAGTGGTGCTCCTTGAGCGGGCCGCGCACCCACTCCGCCGGCACGAGCAGCACATCGGCGCCCGCGTCGACGATCGTGCGCGAGATCTCCGGGAAGCGCAGGTCGTAGCAGGTCATGAGCCCGAAGGTCAGGCCGTCGATCGCGAACGTCTGCGGCTCGTGCGGCGCGCCGGGCTCCACCCACTCCGACTCGCGCTGCCCGAACGCGTCGTACAGGTGCTGCTTGCGGTACAGCGCCACGACGCCGGAGCCGTCCACGGCCACGGCGGTGTTGCGCACCCGGCCGTCGCCGGCCTGCTCGATGAGCCCCGCCACGAGCGTCATGCCGAGCTCGCCCGCCAGCGCCGCCAGCCGCGCCGTGAAGGGCCCGTCGACCGGCTCGGCGTGGCGCGCGAGGGTCGGATCCATCGGGTTCACGAAGTAGCTCGAGTACTCGGGGAACAGCGCCACGCGCGCACCGCGCTCCCGCGCCTCGCGCGCGAGCCGCTCGATCTCGGCGAGGTTGGCCGCCTTGTCGGCGCCGGGCGCGAACTGGCCCGCCGCCACGCCCACCGATCCGCTCATGACTCCCCTCCCGTCCGGCGCGCCCGCAGCAGCAGCGGCGCGACGAACCACAGCACCACGACGAACGCGGCCAGCACCGATCCGGCGATCCAGGCGGCGGTGTCGCCGAGGACCACCTCGAACACGAATCCCACGACGCCCACGAGCAGCGCCGAGACGATGAGCAGGGCCGTCAGCAGCGCCGCGTGCCCGTAGGAGACCACGGTGCGCTTCATGCCGCCGCGGAAGGCGATGCGGTGCAGCGCCACCGGCGCGAGGGCGATGACGGCGCTCAGGCCCGCCAGCACGATGAGCACGAGGTAGAACACGCGCTGCCCGGGGTTCAGCTCGGCGAACGCCGGCTGGAACGCCAGAGCGAGCAGGAAGCCCGTGAGGATCTGCGTGCCGGTCTGCAGCACGCGCAGCTCCTGCAGCGCCTCGATCCAGTTGCGGTCATCGCGCTCCGCGGGCGTCTCGTTGCGGTGCGGCGCGCTCTGCTCGGCCGGGCTGGACATGCGCCCATCCTCGCACGCGAAGGCCCACGGCGGCCCCGCGCGGGCCGCCGCCAGGCAAAGCAGAAGGCCCGGATCCAAGCGGATCCGGGCCTTCTTTGTTGCGGGGGCAGGATTTGAACCTGCGGCCTCCGGGTTATGAGCCCGGCGAGCTACCGAACTGCTCCACCCCGCGGCACAAGAGACAAGCCTAGCACGGGTTTTCGGAGTGCGCCAATCGGGCCCGATCCCCCACCCGGTGAGACAGCAACTGCGCGCCGAGACGGTGGTCAGAAGCCACTGTCTCGGCGCGCAGATGCTGTTTCGCGGAGGGTCGGACGAGGGTTATTCCTCGGTGCCCTCCGGGGCCGCCTCGAGGTCGAACAGGCGCTGCAGGGCGTCCATGAGGCGCTCGTCGGCCTCGGCATACGCGACCATGTCGCCCTCCTCCAGCGCGGCGTTCTTCGCCTCCAGTGCCTCCGCGGCGTCCGCGAGGGCGGCCTCGCGGGCCTCCGCCTCGGTCGGGTCGGCCGTGCCGCCCTGATCGGGATCCGTCGCGCCCTCGGTCGGATCGACGGGATCGATGTCCTCGTCGCCCGTCTCGGATCCGGAGTCTCCCCCGAATATCGCGTCCAGCGCTTCGGCCAGGGTGTTCTCGAAGGCGATCTCGTCGCCGAACGCCACGAACACCTTCTGCAGGCGCGGGAACGACGTGCCGGTCTTCGACTGCACGTACACCGGCTCCACGTACAGGAAGCCGCCGCCGACCGGGAGGGTCAGCAGGTTCCCGAGCACGAGCTCCGAGTCGCCGATCTGCAGCTGGTTGCGCTCGTCGGCGCTGGCCGGGTCGGCGTTGAAGTTGTTCTGCATCTGGCCGGGTCCGGCCACGGTCGTGTCGCTCGAGACCTCGAGGAGCCGCAGCTCGCCGTAGCCCTCGCGCTTCGCGCCCGGCTCGGAGCCGGCATCCGCGTCGACGGAGAGATAGCCGAGCAGCACGTTGCGGCTGTTCTCGCCCGTCCCCGGCGGGATGAACGACGTGAACAGCGAGTACGACGGCTCGTCCTGATCCGGCATCCGCATCGTCAGGTAGTACGGCGGCTGCTTGACCGCGTCGTCCTGAGGATCGGCGGGCGTGGCCCAGATGTTGTCGCGGTTGTAGAAGCTGGCCGCGTCCTCCACGTGGTAGGTGCCGAGCATGGCGCGCTGCACCTTGAACAGGTCGGTCGGGTAGCGCACGTGGCTCATGAGCTCGCTGCTCATCGCGTCGAGCGGCTCCACCGTGGCGGGGTACACCTTCTGCCACGCCTGGAGGACCGGGTCCTCCTCCTCCCACGCGTAGAGCGTGACCGATCCGTCGTACGCGTCGACGGTCGCCTTGACCGAGTTGCGGATGTAGTTGATCTCGTCGATCAGCAGCTGCGGCTGGGGCACGTTCGAGTCGCTGATGGCGTCCGACAGGCTCATGGTCGACGAGTACGGGTACGAGGCGCTCGTCGTGTACGCGTCGACGATCCACACGACGCGGCCGTCGACGACGCTCGGGTACGGGTCGCTGTCGATCGTGAGGTACGGCGCCGCCTTCTGCACGCGCGTGGCGGGATCGCGGTCGTAGAGGATCTGCGACTCCTCGTTCACGTACTGCGAGAGGAAGATCTCCTCCGACTGGAACTTCAGCGCGTAGACGATCTTGTTCAGCAGATTGCCGACGCTCGGCCCGCCGTCCCCCTCGAACGTCGTGCGGGTCTGGTTCGACTCGTCCCCGCGCGCGTAGTCGAGCTCGCGCGGCTCCGCGCCCTCCGGCGCGCCCACGATCGAGTACTCGGGCGAGCTCTCGCCGAAGTAGATGCGCGGCTCGTACTCCATCTCGCTGAACACGCCCGTCGACGGGATGCCGTTCTCGAGGAAGACGGGACCGCCGTCGGCCGTGCGCTCGTTGCCCTTCATGGCCACGAGCCCGTAGCCGTGGGTGTAGACCGTGGCGATGTTCTCCCACGTCTGGCTCTCGAGCTGACCCTGGTTCAGCTCGCGGACCGCCACGACGGTGTCCTGGGACTCGCCGTCGATCTCGTAGCGGTCCACATCGAGGTTGGGCTGGAAGGAGTAGTACGGGAAGCGCTGCTCGAGCTGGCGCACCGTGGGGCTCACGACATTCGGATCCATCAGGCGCAGCGAGGCGGTCGTCTCCGCGTCGTCGCGCAGCTGGCCGGCCTCGGTCGTCGTCTCGGCCCGGTACTCCGTCGTGCTGATGTCGTCGATGCCGTAGGCCTCGCGCGTCATGTCGACGTTGCGCTGGTAGTACTCGCGCTCCATCGACAGCTGGTTCGGCTGCACCTGGATGGTGTTGACCACCCACGGGTAGCCGACGCTCACCACGAGCGCGGTGACCAGCAGCAGCGCCGTGCCGGCCAGCGGCAGGCGCCAGCGGCCGATGATCGCGGTGACGATGAAGAGGGCGGCCACGACGATCGCGGCGATGGAGAGGATCGTCAGACCGGGGATCTGCGCGTTCACGCCCGTGTAGCCGGGACCGGTGATGCGGTCGTTCGGCGCCACGAGGGTGTTGAAGCGGTCGAGGAACAGGCTCACGGCCTGGAGCAGGATGTAGACCGCGGCCGTGACCGCGATCTGGATGCGCGCCGGCTTCGAGATGCGCAGCTCGCCCTGGCCGATGCGGACGGAGCCGTACAGGTACGACACGATCGCCGTCATCACGAAGCTGAGCAGCACGGCGGCGGAGGCGAACGCCACCACGCCGGTGTAGAACGGCATGGCGAACATGTAGAAGCCCGTGTCGATGCCGAACTCGGGGTCGACCTCGCCCGTCGACACGCCGTTGAGCCACAGCGCCGCCGACTCCCACTGCGCCGAGGCGGCGAAGAAGCCGAAGAACACGGGGATGCCCCACATCGCGAGGCGACGCAGCGGCTCGACGACCTCCTGGTAGCGGTCCAGCTGCGAGCTGAGGCGCGCGTACACGGGCCGCATCCGGTAGGCGAGGAAGATCGACGCCCAGATCGGCGCGGCCATGCCGACGAAGCCGATCACGAACATCAGCGCCCGCCCCGTCCACTGCGTCAGCAGCACGGAGTCGAATCCCAGCTGCTCGTACCAGAGGAAGTCGGCGTAGAGCGTCGCGAAGACGAAGAACGCTCCGACGAGCGCGGCGATCACGACGAGCGAGATCGTCACCACGCGTCGGAAGGGACTGGGAGCTGTGGCCGGCGTCGGCGCTGAGGTCGAGGTCACCCTGTCATCCTAGGCGGGCCGAAACGGCCGGGGGCACGAGCCGGGCACCCCGACGCGGATACGGGGGATTCCCCCAGGGCGGATCAGCCGGCGGTGCAGGACGGAAGCCCGTCCGCGTCGCCGTCCGCGATCGCCTCGACCGCGTCGACGGCCTCGTCGAGCGTCGCGATCGACACGACGGTCAGCCCGTCCGGCTCGTGCCCCACGACCTGGTCGCAGTTGTCGCGCGGGGCGAGGAACCACTCGGCGCCCGCGGCGCGCGCACCGTGCAGCTTCTGGCGGATGCCGCCGATCGGCCCGACCTCGCCCGCGCCGTCGATCGTCCCGGTGCCCGCGATGTCCTCGCCGCCCGTGGCTTCCCCCGGCGTCAGCACGTCGATGATCCCCAGCGCGAACATCGTGCCGGCGCTCGGGCCGCCCACGTTGTCGAGCTGGATGTGCACGTCGACGGGGAAGTCGTCGTAGTCGGTCGTCAGACTCACGCCGATCGCCCATGCCTCCGCGCCGTCGATGACCGCCCGGGTCGGCGTGATCTCGGCCGCGCCCGGCTCGTCGTCGCGCAGGTAGCCGATCTCGATCGGCTCGCCCTCGCTCGCCTGGATCAGCTCGCGCAGCCGGGTGACGTCGGTCACGTCCTCGCCGTCGGCGGTCGTGATCACGTCGCCCTCGCGCAGCGCGCCGCGCGCGGGCGATTCGTCGGTGAGCGAGACGACCTGGATGCGGGAGCCGATGTCGTAGCCGAGCTGGCGCAGCGCGGCCGCCGTGGCGTCGGCCTGGGAGTCGACCATGAGCATGGCGTTCTGCTCGGTGCGCTGCTCGCTCGTCGTGCCCTGCGGGAAGACCGAGTCGAGCGGCACGACGGCCTTCGACGGGTCGAGCCAGGCCGCGGCGAGCTGGATCCAGCGGGGCGTCCACTCGCGGTTGCCGACGACCTGCACGGTGGTGAGGTCGAGGCTGCCGCCGGTCTCGTAGGTCTCGGCGCCGTCCACCTCGATGAGCGGCACGTCCTCGCCCTCGGCATTCTGCGCCGTGCCGATCGTGTTGTAGACCGGCCCCGGCTGCTGGATCACGTACGCCGACGGCATCAGGGTCAGCGCGAAGAGCACGACGAGCGCGATCGCGAGCGACACGGCTCCGATCGCGGTGCGTCGCGGCATCCGCCTGAGTGCCGACAGCGGGGTGGGTCGGGGCTGCTCCCCCGGCTCGTCGAACAGGCTCACGCGCGTGCCATCTCCCTGTGGTTCGTGGCCGTTCGCGCCGGGCGTAAGGCGGATGATCCGCCCGACGTGCCGGGCGACGACGGCGCGACTAGCGTAGAACGCATACCTTCTGGCCGGCTGATACGGCGCACACGAGAGGCGGCTGACGTGTCCCAGGACGATCCCCGACCGGATGACGACCTGCCCGAGTTCCTGCGGCGGATGTTCGAGGGAATGCCCGGCGGCCTTCCCGGCGGCTCCCTCGATCCCGAGCAGCTGCGGCGGCTCTCGGAGGCGATGGGCGACGGCGCGGGCGGCATGCCGTTCGACCCCGCCATGCTGCAGCAGATGATGCAGCAGATGCAGCGCGCGTTCGCCTCGGCGGGCGACGGCATCTCGTGGGACGCGACGAGGCGCAGCGCGCTGCACATCGCGAACCAGGACGGCAGGGGCGTGACCGACGGGCAGCGCACCGACCTGGACCAGGCCTTCGCGCTCGCGAACCTGTGGCTCGGCGAGGCGACGGCGATCTCGGAGCTCACGGAGACCCCGCACGCCATCACCCGCGGCGACTGGGTGGAGCTCACGCTGCCCGTGTGGCAGGAGCTCGCCGAGCCCGTGGCCACGAGCATCGCCGACGCACTCATCGAGGCGCTGCGCACGCAGTCGCCCGAGGAGATGCGGCCCCTGCTCGAGGGTGCGGGACGGCTCATCCGCGGCATCGGCGGCCAGCTCTTCGCCGCGCAGTTCGGCCAGGTCATCGGCCGCCTCTCGCTCGAGGTGATCTCGGGCGGCGACGTGGGCGTGCCCGTCATGCCGGCCGGCAGCGCCGTGATCCTGCCGCAGAACTTCGCCGACCTGGGCCGCGGGCTCGAGATCCCCGACGACCAGCTCGCGATCTACGTCGCGGCGCGCGAGCTCGCGCACGCCCGCCTGTTCCGCCACGCCAAGTGGCTGCGCCTGCAGGTGATCGCGCAGGTGACCGAGTACGCCCGCGGCGTGGACATCGACGTGGAGCGGCTCGAGGAGCTCGCCTCGCGCTTCGACCCGCAGGACCCCGGCGAGCTGCGCGACGCGCTGCAGAGCGGCGCGCTGCTGCCGCAGCAGTCCGAGGCGCAGCGCCTCGCGCTCACCCGGCTCGAGAACCTGCTCGCCCTCATCGAGGGGTGGGTGGACGTCGTCACGGCCGACGCGACGAGCCGCATGCCCGATCTGGAGCGGATCGCGGAGACGATCCGCCGGCGCCGCGCGGCCGGCGGTCCGGCCGAGGACGCGCTCGCCGCGCTCGTCGGCCTGCAGCTGCGCCCGCGCCGCCTGCGCGAGGCCGCCGCCATGTGGCGCGCCGTCACCGAGGCGGTCGGCGTCTCGGCGCGCGACGCGCTGTGGGACTACCCCGACCTCATGCCGCAGGCGGAGGACATCGACGACCCGTCGGGGCTCATCGCGCGGCTCGAGGCGAAGGCGCGCGGCGACGAGCCGGAGCCCGACGAGATGGACGCCGCGCTCGCGCAGCTGCTGGCCGACGCCGAGCGCGGCGAACCGGGATCGGCGGAGCCGCGGGCAGAGGGCTCGGGCGACCGGGGCTCGGGTGACGACGGCTCGCGTAACGAGGGCTCGGGCGACGGCGGCTCGGGTGACGGGGGCTCGGGTGACGACGGCTCGGGTGACGGTGGCGACCGCGGCCAGGGGCCCGACGGCGAGGGGCCCGAGGGGCCGCGCGCGGTCTGAGGTGCGAACCGCGGGCCGGCGCGGACGCGCGCGGCGCGCGGCTCGCTCCCAGGCGCACGGATCGGGGCCGTCCGCGATCCGCTCTGTGGATAACGCCCCGCGGGCCCCGTGACGGCGACAGAATCGCGGCATGACCCCGCTGCGACTCGATCCGGCTCACGTGCCCCTCTGGCGCGACGCGTCGACGCTGCAGCTCGGCCGCGAGGGCACCGTGGTGCTGCGCGACCCGGCCCCGTGGCAGGAGCGCATCGTGGCCGAGCTCGAGCGCGGCACCGAGCGCGCCCACCTCGAGCGCCTGGCCGCGGCCCTGCGCGTGCCGCGGGAGGCGCTCGACGCCCTGCTCGACCGCCTCTCGCCCGTGCTGCGCCGCTCGGGCGACCCGCGGCGCGTGGCCGTGATCGCGGCCGACCGCTTCCCGGAGCGCGCCGTGGGCGACGTGCTCGACGGCCTCGAGGGCAGCGGCTGGGAGCCGTCGTGGGTGGCTCCGGGCGAGCCGCCCGTCGCGGTGCGGGACGGCCGGATCGAGCCGATCCCGGTCGTCCTGCTGGCCGCGCACGCGGTCGCGCCGCACCAGTGGGCGCCGCTGCAGCGCGCCGACGCGCCGCACCTGCCGCTCGTCTTCGCGGGCGGCAGGGCCGACGTCGGCCCCCTCGTCGTGCCGGGCCGCACCGCCTGCCTCGGCTGCCTCGCCGCGCACGAACGCGACCGCGACCCCGCGTGGCCGGCGCTCGTCACCCAGCTCGTCGCCCGCCGCCCGCCCGACGTCGCGCTGCCGCTGGCGATCGAGGCGGCCGCGCTCGCCGCACGTCTGCTCGACGAGCCCGTGTCGGATGCGGCCGAGGACGGCCGGTCCCGCTCCGTCAGGATCGACGCGGGGCTGCGGCGGCTGTGGCGCTCGCATCGACCGCACGCAGGATGCCTGTGCCGCCTTCTGCCCAGCGAGGCCCCGCGATCTCGGTCAGGAAGCGCGACGGCTGGCGCGCCACCCGTCCCGAACCCCGCGACCACGACAGCGACAGCGTTCGCGCGGCCCGCGTGATGCCGACGTACGCCAGGCGCCGCTCCTCGTCGATCTGCTCGATCCCGGTCGCGTACGAGATCGGCAGCAGCCCCTCCGAGAGGCCCGCGAGGTGCACGTGCGGCCACTCCAGGCCCTTGGCGGCGTGGATCGTCGCGAGCGTGACGGTGCGCAGCGACGGCTCGTGGTGGTCCTTGGCCCGCGCGAGCAGCCCGTCGGCGAAGGTGCGCAGCGTCGTGCCGGGGCGTGCCTCCTCGGCCAGGCGCACGACCGCCTGGCGGGCCTCCCACGCGTTGCGGAGGGAGCCGCCGGCCGCCGGCGGCTCGTCGGAGTGCCCCAGGCTGCGCAGCACATCGCGCACGGTGTCGACGAAGTCGTCGTGCTGCTGCGGGGCGACCGCGGCGCCGCGCAGCGCGAGCACCGCCTGACGCACCTCGGGCAGGTCGAAGAACCGGGTGCCGCCGAGCACCGTCGTGGCGATGCCACGGGCCGCGAGCGCCTGCTGCAGCACGCCGGACTGGGCGTGCGAGCGGTACAGCACGGCGATCTCGTCGGGCCGCGCCCGCTGCAGCTGCCGCTCGATGGCGGCCGCGACGCCCGCCGCCTCCGCCGTCTCGTCCGCGTAGGCCGTCACCGTCGGCGTGGGCGAGAGCGACTCGTCGCGCGCGGGCACGAGCGTGAGGGCCCCCGGCCGGCCGCGCATGAGCGCGTTGGCCGCGTCGATGACCGAGCGGTCCGAGCGGTAGTTCCGCTCCAGTCGCACGACGGTGGCCCCCGGGTGGCGCCGCTCGAAGTCGAGGAGGAAGCGGGCATCGGCACCGGCGAAGGAGTAGATCGTCTGGCTCGCGTCGCCCACGACGCACAGGTCGCGGCGCTCGCCCAGCCACAGCTCGAGCAGCCGGTTCTGCAGCGGCGAGACGTCCTGGTACTCGTCGACCGTGAAGTGCCGGTACTGCTCGCGCACCGCTGCGGCCACGCGGGGCTCCGCCTCGAGCATGCCGGCGCACGCCAGCAGCACGTCCTCGAAGTCGAGCTGGCGGCGCTCGTCCTTCAGCGCCTCGTACGAGCGCATCAGCGCGACGAGCGCGTCGGGACCGATCGATCCGACCCGGCGCTCCAGCCGCGCGTACTGATCGATCGAGCGCATCGTGATCTTGCGCCACTCGATCTGCGAGGCCACGTCGCGCAGGGTGGCGGTGTCGGGCTTCAGCCCCACGCCGTCGGCCGCGTGGGCGAGCAGCCGCACCTTGTTGTCGATGATCTTCGGCGCCACGTCGCCGGCCACGGTGGGCCAGAAGAAGTTCAGCTGCGCCAGCGCGGCCGAGTGGAACGTGCGCGCCGCGACGCCGTCGACGCCGAGCGCGCGCAGGCGGCCGCGCAGCTCGCCCGCGGCCTTCGTCGTGAAGGTGAGGGCCATCACGCGCGGGGGCGAGTACTCCCCCGTCTCCACGCCGTACGCGATGCGATGCGTGATGACGCGGGTCTTGCCGGCGCCGGCGCCGGCGAGCACGGCCACCGGCCCCCGGAGCATCTCGGCGGCCTCGCGCTGGCGCTCGTCGAGCGCGTCGAGGGCGCTCACGCCGCGCTCCCGGCGCGCTCGACCCACTCTCGGATCAGGCGGTGCGCGATCGAGACGCGGCCGGGGAGCCCCACGCCGCGGCCCGCGAGCCCCTCGCGGATCTCGTCTCGCGTGAACCAGCGCACGTTCACGATCTCGCTGCCGTCGGCGCGGGCCTCGCCGTCCGCGACCGCGCGGGCGTGGAAGCCGAGCATGAGCGAGCGCGGGTACGGCCAGCCCTGGGATCCCGCGTAGCGCACGTCGCGCAGGCGCACGCCGGCCTCCTCCGCGATCTCGCGGTGGATCGCCGATTCGAGCGATTCGCCCGCCTCCACGAAGCCCGCGAAGCACGAGTGCATGCGCCCGCCCCACGCCGCATTGGCGCCCAGCAGCAGCCGCTGCCCGTCCTCGCTCTCGACCGCCACGATCACGGCGGGGTCGGTGCGCGGGAACAGCTCGCGGCCGCAGCCCGTGCAGCGCCGCGCCCACCCGGCCAGCGTCACCGGCGCGGGCGAGCCGCAGGCGGGGCAGAAGCCCTCGCCGAGGAACCGCCCGAGGCTCACCCCCACGACGAAGGCCTCGGACTCCGCGGCCGGCAGCTCCGCCCCGACCTCGCGCAGCGGGGCCCACCCGGCCGGCGCCGCCACGGGTTCCCCCTCGCCGTGCCACGCGGCCAGCAGCACGGGCGCGCCGCGCTCGTCCCGGCCGAGGAAGGCCCACTCGGCGCCGGCGGCGACCTCGTCGGGCGCCGCCCAGCCCAGCGCGGGCGCGTCGCCCTCGGCGCGCGGCGCCGCGTCCCCGCGCACGACGAGCACGCGCGCGTCGGCGTCGCCGCGCAGCTCCTCGAGGAGCCCCGGGCGATCGCGTTCCGCGGCGCTGCGCTCGATGGCTCCGGAGGGGGCGGGGCGGGGCATGCGGGACCTCTCTCGCGTCACGGGCGTGCTTGGATTCCTCGCCTGCTGTGCGACGGCCATCCATTATCGCCACACGCCCGGGGCGCCGTGCGCGGTGGCGTGCTCGCGGGCGTGGCGCGGGTGGCGGGCGCTCCGCCCGCATACCCTGAAACGCATGGCACGCTCTCCCTTCACTCTAGCGGCGGCGGTCACGGCGGCCGTGCCCGGCGCCGAGGTCGTCGCGACCCGGCCGCTGACGGCGGAAGGGGCGGGGCGATACGACGCCGCCGTCGCCACGCTGGCCGACGGCAGAGAGGTCGTCATCCGCACCCCCGTCGACGAATCGGCCGAGAGCGAGCTGGCCGCCGAGGCCGTCGCGCTGCGGGCGCTCACCCCCGGCGTGCGCGAGCTGCTGCCGGTGTCGGTGCCGGAGTACCTCGGATCGGCCGTGCTGCGGCAGGGCCGCGCCACCGCCATGACGATGCTGCCCGGCTACCAGATCGAGGCCGCCGAGATCCCGCCGGGCGAGGGCGCCGCGACGTCCATCGGCCGCACGATCGCCGCGATCCACGCCCTGCCGCCGTCGGTGGTCCGCTCGGCGGGGCTTCCCGAGCGCTCGCCCGAGGAGTCGCGCGCCGACGTCTCGCGCGTGATCGACGCCGCCGCGGCCAGCGGCCGGGTGCCGGTGCGCCTCACGGTGCGCTGGCGCACGGCGGCCGACGACGACAGGCTGTGGGCCTTCGAGTCGGCGGTCGGCCTGGGCGGCACGCAGGCGACGTCGTTCCTGTTCGGAGACGACGAGCGCGACGCGCCCGTCGTGACCGGCGTGCTCGACTGGCACGGCCTGTCGATCGACGACCCCGCCATCGACCTGCAGTGGGTGGCGTCGGCGCCCGATGCCGCGCCGCACGTGTTCTCGGCCTACGGAGCCGCGGCCCACCGCGCGCCCGACGACGCGCTCGAGGTGCGCGCCCGCCTGCACGCCGAGCTCGAGTTCGCCCGCTGGCTCCTGCACGGCCTCGAGACGCACCGCTCCGACGTCGTGGACGACGCCGCGGGGCTGCTGGAATCCCTCGCCGACGGCGTGCGCGACAACAACCTGCTCGCGGGCCTGCGCCGCGACGGCGAGACCGGCATGGACGACGCCATCGCGGTGCTGGGCCGCGTGCCCGAGAGCGCCGAGCGCGCCGCGGGAGCGGGCGGCACCGCCATGGAGACCGACGCGTACGACCCCGCCGAGCTGTCGCTCACGGGCGATCTGTCGTGGGACGATCCGGACGGCGGTGCGGCGGACCCGAGTGCGGATGCGCGGGATGCCCGGGCTCAGGAGCCGGTCGAGCCGGGCGCCACCGAGCCGATCGACGTCGCGGACCTCCACCGCTCGACGAGCTCCTCCTCCGACCAGACGTCGTCGCCGCGCAGCACGAGCTCGTCCGACACGTAGAACAGCGCCACGTCGATCCGCTCCAGCGGCACGCCGTGCCTGCGGTGGTACGCGAGCCGGTAGAGGGCCAGCTGCAGCAGGCGGTCGCGCTTCTCGGCGGCCGTGCGCGGCGCGGCGCCCGTCTTCCAGTCGACGATCTCGATGCGGTCGCCGCGGCGGTAGACGGCGTCGAGCTTGCAGATGACGATGTGCGGCGGCTCGCCGTCGCGCCCCGGCAGGGCGAAGTCGATCTCGGTCTCCACCTCGAGGGGGCGCAGCGGCGCCCACTCGCTGCGCTCGAAGATCGCCCGCAGCCGGGCCAGCTCGGCCTCGTCGGCCGCCGACATCGCCTCGCCCGCGCCCTGGCCGGGATCGGCCGCCTCGGCACCGAAGAGCTCGTCGTCGCTCTCCCACAGGGCGTCGTCGGGAGACGGCCCACGACCAACGAGGCCCGAGCGCTGCTCCACCCACTGGTGGAAGAGCGTGCCGAGCCGCGTCTGGCGATAGGGACGCTCCGGCATCGGCCGGGCGATCTGCGAGACCGTGCCGGCGAAGTCGGTCACGTAGTCCTTGAAGCGCGACGCGGGAACGCGCGTGGGCGGGCGCAGCGCCGGCGCGCTCTCGCGGCGGCGGCGCTCGTCCAGCAGCCGGCGCAGCTGCGGCGTCGGCTCGGCGGGCTCGCCCGCCTGGGCCGCGCGGGCGCGCGCCGCGGCCCCCTCGACGGGTGCGCGCCGGGCGCCGAGCGGGTCGAGCGGCCACTGCAGCGTGCCGCCCTCGCCCTCGTAGGGGTTCTCGTCGGCGTCCGGCGGCTCGATGGGCGGCAGGCCGAGCTCGTCGATCACCTCGATCAGGTACGTGCTGGGGTCGCGCGGCTTGGACTGCCCGGCCCACGACGAGCCCGTCAGCAGCAGCCGTGAGCGCGCGCGGGTGACCGCGACGTAGGCGAGGCGGCGCTCCTCCTCGAGCTGATGCTCGCGGCTGGCCGCCTTGAACGCCGCGATGGCCGCGGCCAGCTCCTTGGCCGTGCTCTCGGGCCCGGGGTGCCAGTCCAGGTGCGGCAGCGCGTCGCGATCGCCGCGGAAGGCGTAGGGCAGCTGGCCGAAGCCGAGCCAGCCGAAGGTCGTGGGCGGGCTCTTGGGCAGCTCGTCCTTGACCATGCGCACCACCGCCACGGCGTCCCACTCCAGGCCCTTCGAGCCGTGGATCGTGAGCAGCTGCACGACGCCCGGCTCCGGCGGCTCGGCCCGCGGCATGAGCTCGTCCGTCTCCTCCGCGTGCGCCAGCCAGGCCAGCAGGCTGCCGATCGTGCCGCGCTCGTCCGCGTCGAGGAAGGCGCGCACCTCGTCGGCGAAGGCGCGCAGCTGCGTGGCGGCCACGCGGGCCGGGCCGCGCGACTCGTTCGACGCGAGCTCGACATCGAGCCGCAGCTCGAGCTCGATGAGGCGGATCAGCTCGGGGATCGGCTGCCCGGCGGCCCGGCGCAGCCGCTCGAACACGCCGGCAGCCTCGCGCAGGCGCGCCCTGCCCTCGGGCGTGATCGCCTCCAGCAGGCGGTAGTCGTCCGGCACCGAGCGCACGAACTCGAGGGCGTCGATGATCGAGACCTGCTCATCGGCTCCCGACGACGCCCGGATGCGCTCGAGCAGCTCGTCCGACAGCGGCACGAGCGCGCCGTCGCGGCGCGACAGCGTGGTGGCGAGGTCGTACAGGGCCGCCATGTCGGCCACGCCCACACCGAAGCGGGGGCCGACGAGCAGCCGGATGAGCGACGAGCCCTGCGTGGGGTCGTGCACCACGCGCAGGGCCGCGACGACGTCGGTGACCTCGGGGGTGGCGAGCAGGCCGCCGAGCCCGAGGATGCGGTGCGGGATGCCGCGGCGGTCCAGCGCGTCGGCGAACGTCTGCATGTGCTTCTTGGCGCGGAACAGGATCGCGCCCGTGTGCGGCCTCTCGCCCGCATGGGCCGCGCGCACCTGCGCGAACCACTCCGCGACGGCGTCGGCCTCCTCGTCGACGGTGCCGGTGAAGCGGTGCTCCACGCGACCCTCCCCCACGCCCGGCCGGTCGCGCAGCGGCTCGACGGGCAGCCGGCCCGGCCGCCGCAGCGGTTCGAGCAGGCGGTTGGCCGCGCGCAGCACGGCGCTGTCGTTGCGCCAGCTGATCATGAGGTCGTAGCGCGCCGCCGGCACCTCGGCCGCGAACGCCGCGGCGAACGCGTGCAGGTTGTCGGCGCTCGCGCCGCGCCACCCGTAGATCGACTGGTTGGGGTCGCCCACGGCCATCACGGGCGCGTCGCGGAAGACGGTCGACAGCAGCCGGGTCTGGATGACGGAGGTGTCCTGGTACTCGTCCAGCAGCACCACGCGGTACTGCTCGCGCAGCTCGCGGCCCACCTGCGGCGCCCCCTCGATGATCTCGAGCGCGCCCGTGACCTGGTCGGCGAAGTCGAGCACGCCGCGCCGGTCCTTCTCGGCGCCGTACTCGCGCACGAGCTCGAGCAGCCGCGGCAGCGCGCGCAGGTTGTCGCACGCCTTCTCGATGTCGCCCTTGGTGGCGCGCTGCCGGTTCGCGAACGGCTCCATGCGCTCGGCGAGCTCGGCCGCGTGCCGCGCCACCGCGTCGAGGTCGGCGCGGTGGTCGAGCGCGTCGCCGGCCAGCCGCTGCACGGCCTCGACGATGGTGGACAGGGCCGGATCGATCTCATCGAGCCCCGCCTCGTCGGCCCGCATCACGACGGCGCGGCTGAGCAGCCACGACGCCGACTGCGACAGCAGCGCGGCCTCGGGATCGCGGCCGATCCGCGCCACGTGCTCGCGCACGATCGCGTCGGCGAAGGCGTTGTAGGTCGCCACGCGCGGCCGCTCGAGCAGGCCGGCCACGCCCGAGGCGCGCGACGGATCCCAGCCGGTGCCGTAGGCGCCGGCGAGTTCGTCGAGCACGGCCCGGCGCACGGCGCGCTGCGCCTCGGGCGCCGCGGCGGCGATGCGCTCGAGCGCGCCGGAGGCGACGATCTCGGGCAGGTGCGGCAGCAGGCCGCGCTCGTCGAACTCGCCGATCCGCTGCAGGCGCGCGCCGATCCGCTCGGCCAGCTCGCCCGCCGCCTTGCGCGTGAAGGTGAGGCCGAGGATCTGCGAGGCCTCGACGTGGCCGTTGGCGACGAGCCACACCACGCGCCCGGCCATCGTCTCGGTCTTGCCGCTGCCGGCACCGGCGACGACGAGCGCCGGACCCGCGGGCGCCTCGATGACCTCGCGCTGCGCGGCGGTGGGCGTCGGCTGCCCCAGCGCGGCGGCGATCACGTCGGCCGACAGCGCGAGCGGGCCGGTCCACGCCGGCGCCGCGGCGGCGATCGCGGGCGCGGTCACGAGGCGCTCACCGCCTTGACGGTGTGCGGGCGGCACAGCGTGGGCCGGTGCGAGCCCCGGCAGTGCACGTCGACGTTGGCGGTGAAGCCGGCGGCCGACATGCCGCGCGCGGCCTCGGTGACGCGGCGCAGGAAGGCGGCGCGCGCCTCGGGACCGAGCGCGGGCTGGTGCGCCACGCGGTACGCCGACTTCGCGGTCTTCTGCGAGACGACCACGAGCCGCGCCCCCGCGAGCGAGCCGGGTGGGGCTCCGGGCACGAGGCCCGCCTCGACGGCGAGCTGATAGGAGGCCAGCTGCGCGTCCTCGACGACCTTCGCGTCGGAGGTGCGGTCCTCGTACTTGCCCGTCTTCAGATCCGCGATCACCACGGCCTCCGCGGCCGCGCCGTCCGCCGGGCGCGTGGCGACCCATCCGCGGCCGCGCGCGTCGGCGTGCTCGCCGCCGCCGGCGGGGTACGCCTCGACGCGGTCGATGATGCCGCTCAGCAGCGCGTGCGGGCCGAGGTCGGGCGCCTGCTCTCCCTCGGGGATGCCGACGACGCGCGGCTCGTCGTCGAGCGTGACGGCGAGGCGGAAGCGCGCCTCCGCCGCGACGGGCCGGCCGCCCTCGTGGTGCACGTGCCGCAGGTAGCGATGCAGGCGCTCGACGTACTCCTCGGCGCGCCGGCGCTCCTTGCGCTCGATCCAGCCGGCCTCGAACTCCAGCTCGCCCCAGCGCGCGTCGAGCACGCCGCGCATCGTGCCGAGGTCGCCGTCGGGCGCCGCCTCGAGCGCCGCGTGCAGGATCGTGCCGATGCCCGCCGACGGCGCGCCGGCGGTGTCGCCGCCGAGCGCGCGGATCGCCCAGTCGAGCCCGCACGCCTCGAACGTCTCCATGCGCGACGGCGAGACGCGCACCGGCCGCGCGTCCGGATCGACGAGGGGGGCGGTCGTGGAGGGGCCGCGCACGCCGTACCACTGCGCCGGGTCGGCGCCGGGCGCGCCCTCGCCGGCCAGCACCGCGAGCTGCGCGGCGGCGTGCTCCTTCGCGGCGTCGGGGGCGGCCGACGTGAGCGTGCGGCGGTGCCGCGCGACGAGCCCGCGCAGCGTGAGCGGATGCTCGATCGGCTCGGCCGCCTCGTCCTCCGGAGGCTCGGGCAGCAGGGTGAGCAGCGGGCTCGGGGTGGCGTCGTCGTCGTCCACGGCCGTCACGAGCAGCCGCGAGCGCGCCCGCGACACGGCCCGCACGAACAGCCGCAGCTCGTCGTGCAGCGCCGCCCTGCGGCGGTCGAGCACGCCAGCCGGCTCGGGGGCGGCGGTGCCGGATCGCGCGGCGGCGACCGCGTCGGCCAGCCGCCAGGAGTCGAGCAGGCCGCCGCGCAGCCGCACGTTGGGCCACACGCCGTCCTGCACGCCCGCGATCACGACGGCGTCGAACTCCGTTCCCAGCGCCATCGCCGGCGTCAGCAGGGTGACGGTGCCGGGGCGCTCGGGGGCGGTGAGCGCGTCCTCGGGCACGTCGCTGTCGAGGATGTCGTGGATGAACGGCTCCGGGCCCTCCCCGGGTGAGCGCTCGTTGTAGCGCTTGGCCGCGTCGAACAGCGCCACGAGGCCGTCGAGCGCGCGCCCCGTCTCGGCCGCGAGGGGCTGCGCGGAGACCGCGACCTCGTGCCACGCGCGCGACAGCCGCCGCCCGTCGGGCGTGCGGGCGCGATCCCACGCCTCCCACAGCAGCTCGTGGATCGTCGCGCCGGCGCGACCGAGCTCGTGCAGCCGGCGCAGCGTCTCGGCGAGGCGGTGCGCGGAGCGCGCCTCGGCGGTGTCGATGAACGTCAGGTGCACGGAATCGTTCAGCGCCTCGCGCAGCAGCTCGCGCGCGGGCCGCGTGCCGCCGGCCTCGAGCTCGCGGTGTCGCAGCCGCGCGCGCAGCCGGCGCGCCCCCACGCCGTCGAGCCCGCCGAACGGCGAGCGCAGGGCCTCGAGCAGCGCCTCGCCCTCGCGCTCCTCGGGTTCCGCGAGCCCCAGCCGCACGAGCTCCACGAGCTGACGAACGGCGCGCTCGCTGCCGAGGGGGCGCTGCACGCCCGCCGCCCGCGTGGGCACCTCGCGCGCGGCGAGCTCGGTCTCCAGGGCCGTGATCTGCCGCGTGTCGTGCGCGATCACCGCCATGCGCTCCCACGGCACCCCGTCGTCGAGATGCCAGGACCGCAGCGCCCACGCGATGCGGTCGGCCTCCTCGTACGGCGACGACGCGATGCGCGCCTCGACGACGCCGGGCGCCTCGACCTCTGGCCCGGGCGCGCGGCGGTGCTCCACTCGTCCGCCCGCGCCGATCTGCTGCGTCACGGCGCGCGCCAGCCGCGCGATCGCCGCGTGTCCGCGATGGTCCGCGTCGAGCACGTGCACGGGGCCGAGCACGCCCGCCAGCCGCGCGAACAGCTCGGGCGTCACTCCGCGGAAGGCGCCCGATCCGATGTCGGGGTCGCCGAAGGCGAGCACCGCGACGCCGCGGGCACGCAGGGCCGCCACCAGGTCGATCCCGCCGCGCGTCAGCTCCTGCGCGTCGTCGATGAGCACCGCGCGCAGCCGATCCAGCTCGCCCAGCGGCTGGCCGCTCGCGAGCACCTCGGCCGCCTCGCGGTACAGCTCGGCGCTGTCGCGGTGCGCGGCGCGCATGCCCGAGAGCACGTTGCGGTAGTCGCGCACGAATCCCGCCACCGCCGTCCACGTCTCCGATCCGAGCGCCTCCAGCTCCGCCGGCGCGACGCCCAGCTCGGTGAGCTCCGAGAGGAAGGCGCGCAGCTCCGAGCGGAAGCCGGCCGAGCGGCGGACGGTGGGGCCGAGGTGCGCGGGCCAGCGGGAGCGGCCCGCAGCCTCGTCCAGCTCGTCGCCCTCCAGGAGCTCGGCGATGATCCGGTCCTGATCGGCCCCCGTGAGCAGCTGGGGCGGGTCCTCGCCGCGCCGCACGGTATCGGCCCGCACGATCTGGAAGGCGAGCGACCCGATCGAGCGCGCGAGCGGGCCGGGGGTCGCCACGGCGACCCGCACGCCGAGCTCGTCGCGCAGCCGCGTGGCCGACGGCCGCGTGGGCGTGAGCACCACGACGGCCTCCGGGCCGAGGGCGGCGGACGCGAGCAGCCGCGACACGCGCTCGACGAGCGCCGTGGTCTTGCCCGTGCCCGGCGCGCCGATCACGGTGCCGGACGCGTCGGCGGGCAGGTCGATGACAGCGCGCTGCGCGAGGTCGGGGGTCTCGAGGGGCACGACTCCACGGTAGCCAGCACCGCCGACATCGCGCGGCCGCATCGCGGGGCCGCCGCCCCTGTTCGCCGTCAGCGTGCGCGCCGCCCCGCCCACGGCCGATCGCATAGGCTGACACCAGCCCGGCACCGGCCGTGGCGCGCGCGACGAAAGGCAGTCATCCGTGGAGATCCGCATCGGCATCACCAACACCGGCCGCGAGCTCAGCTTCGAGTCCGCCGAGTCGGCCGAGACCGTCAAGAAGACCATCGCCGCGGCCCTCAAGGAGGGCACCATGCACATCGAGCTCGTCGACGCGAAGGGCACGACCTACCTCGTCCCCGTCGCGAACCTCGCGTACGTCGAGATCGGGTCCGAGGGCAAGCGCCCCGTCGGCTTCGTCTCCTGACATGTACATCCTGCTGGCGCTGATCGGGGCCATCGCGCTGGGCATCGGCCTGCACTACGCGCTCCCCCACCGCGAGACGCGCGGCATCGTGCTGACCCCGGGTGTGGCGGCCCTCGTCGCCGCCGCCGTCTACGCCGCGCTGACGTGGATCGGCTGGGGCGAGGCGAATCCGTGGCAGTGGGTCGCGACGCTCGCCGCCGCGATCGTCGTCTCCGCCGCCGTCGCGCTCACCCTCGGCATCGCCCGCACCCGCCGCGACGACGCCGAGCGCCGCCGCCTCCGCATCGCCTGATCCGGCCCCCTGGTTCCCGCGAGACAGCATTCCCGCGCCGAGACAGCGTGCACACGCCACTGTCTCGGCGCGCAGATGCTGTCTCGCTGAGGAAGCCGGGATCAGGCGGCGAGGCCGAGCGCGTCCATGCGGCGCGCGTGGGCGGCCATGAGCGCCGTGAAGACCGGCTCGACGCGCTTCTCGTCGTCGAGGCCCAACCGCTCGGGCGCGAGCGCCGCGCGGGCCACGAGCAGCGTGTCGCCCACGAGGCGGCGCGCCCACATCGACAGCAGCGATCGCATCTCGTCGTCGCCCTCGATCGTGGCGCGCAGCAGCTGCTCGAGCTGATCGCGGTCGCTCGCCTCGCCGAGGATCTCCGACACCCGCCGCCCGGTCGATCCGTAGCTCGAGGCCAGCGCCAGGTAGAAGTCGTCGAGCATGCCCGCCGTGATGTACACCGACAGCATGGTCTCGCGCGGACGCGCGCCGATCGTCGCGCCGCGGAACGCGTCGAGCTGCTCGCGGAACGGCAGCATCACCTCGGTCGGATCGCCCACGCGGTCGGCGATGAGCCGCACGATCTGGCGGTGCTTGCGCAGCGCGCGGCCGGCGGCGAGCGAGAGCGCCTCCTTCTCGGCCAGCTCCGGCGTGGCGCGGATGAGGCGCGTGAGGGTCTCGAAGTAGCCCAGCTGCAGGTACGCGGCCTGGCCGAGGAACGTGGCGACGTCCGGTGCCAGCTCGGCGAAGTCCACGCGCCGCGCGTCGCCGAGGTCGCCGCGCGAGCGCAGCTTGAGGATGCGCGCGGGCGGCCGGCGCCGCCAGAACCAGTTCACCACGGAGGCGATCCTACGCGGCGGCGCCCGCGCCACGCGGATGCGCGCGCCACGCGCCGCTCAGGGGCTTCCCCGCACCGATCCCCTAGGCTGGTTCACGGCCCCGCCGACGGACGCGGGGCGCCGCGCCTGGGAATCGAGAACGGCGTGGACCCTTCGTACGGGCGGCGCGCGCCGCCGGACAGGCTTGATTCACAGTGACCGCATTCGCCGACCTCGGTGTCGATCAGGACATCATCGACGCACTCACCGCCAAGGGCATCGCCGACGCCTTCCCGATCCAGGAGCAGACGATCCCGCTGTCGATGCCCGGACAGGACGTCATCGGCCAGGCCAAGACGGGAACCGGCAAGACCTTCGGCTTCGGCATCCCCGTGGTGCAGCGCCTGGGCCTCGACCCCGAGCCCGGCGTGAAGGCGCTCGTCGTCGTGCCCACCCGCGAGCTCGCGGTGCAGGTGTACGAGGACATGGACCTGCTCACCTCCAACCGCTCGACGAGCGTCGTCGCCATCTACGGCGGCAAGGCGTACGAGGGGCAGATCGACCAGCTCAAGGCGGGCGCGCAGATCGTGGTCGGCACGCCCGGCCGCCTCATCGACCTCGCCAACCAGCGCCTCCTCGACCTGTCGAACGCAACCGAGGTCGTGCTCGACGAGGCCGACAAGATGCTCGACCTCGGCTTCCTGCCCGACATCGAGAAGATCTTCACGCGCCTGCCCGCCAAGCGGCACACGCAGCTGTTCAGCGCGACCATGCCCGGCCCGATCCTCACGCTCGCGCGCCGCTTCATGTCGAACCCCATCCACATCCGCGCCACGGATCCGGACGAGGGCCTCACCCAGGCGAACATCAAGCACATCGTCTACCGCGCCCACTCGCTCGACAAGGACGAGATCATCGGCCGCATCCTGCAGGCCGAGGGCGTCGGCAAGGTCGTGATCTTCACGCGCACGAAGCGCGCGGCCCAGCGCCTGGTCGACGAGCTGAACGACCGCGGCTTCAACGTGGGCGGCGTGCACGGCGACATGGGCCAGGAGCAGCGCGAGCGCTCGATGGCCGCGTTCAAGGCGGGCAAGGTCGACGTGCTCGTGGCCACCGACGTCGCCGCACGCGGCATCGACGTGGACGACATCACGCACGTGATCAACCACACGATCCCCGACGACGACAAGACGTACCTGCACCGCGCGGGCCGCACCGGCCGCGCCGGCAAGACGGGCATCGCCGTGACGTTCGTGGACTGGGACGACCTGCACAAGTGGGCGCTCATCAACCGCGCCCTCGAGTTCGGCCAGCCCGAGCCCACCGAGACCTACTCGTCGAGCCCCCACCTGTTCACGGATCTGAACATCCCCGAGGGCACGAAGGGGCGAATCGCCTCCGCCCCGAAGGCCGAGCGTCCCCGGCGCCAGCCGTCCGCGCAGCGCGCGGGCGAGGGCGAGGGATCGTCGCGCCGCCGGCGCCGCCGCACGGACGATGCCGGATCGGGCGAGGGCGGCGCGGCCGCGACCGCCGAGGGCGAGAAGCCCGAGGGCGCGGGCACGCACGACGGCTCGGGCAAGGAGCACCACGACGGCAAGCCCGCCGCGGCGCGCCGCCGTCGTCGCCGCCGCCGCTCGTCCGGTCAGGCCGCGCAGGGCGCCTGACCCGCACGCACGGAGCGCGCGTGGAGACCTGGCGGGCGATCGTCGCGGCGCTGGCGAACGACGCCGCCCGGGTGGCGTACGCCCGGATCGTCGCGGGCGACGCCGACGCCGCGTTCGAGAGGCTGAGCCCGTCGCGCCGCCGCCACGTGGCCGACACGCTCGTGGGCGCCGGCCTCGTCACCGAGGCGGACGGGCGCTGGATCGCGGACGGCGAGGTGTTCCGCGCCGCCCTGCGCGCGGCGCCCGCGCCCCCGCGCGCGACGGGCCCCGAGCGCTTCCTCGACGCGGACGGCCGCATCGCCCAGTATCCGGCGAACAAGACGGTCCGCGGCGAGCTGCTCGCCCTCATCGCCGAGCGGGCGCTGCGCCAGGGCGAGGTCGTGGCGGAGCGCGAGATCAACGAGCGGCTCGCGTCCTTCACCGACGACGTCGCCGTGCTGCGGCGCTATCTCGTCGACTACGGACTGCTCGAGCGCACCGCCACCGGCTCGGAGTACGCGCGCCCGTCGACCTAGGGCGTGACGGGTTCGATCCCCGTCGCCCCGTCGATGATGCGCGCCACCGCCTCGGGCGATGTCGTGTTCTCGCCGATGCGGTTCGGTTTGCCGGCGCCGTGGTAGTCGCTCGATCCCGTGACGATGAGATCGTGCGCGGCGGCGAGCTCGCGCAGCGTCTCGCGGCCCGCCGCGGTGTTCTCGCGGTGATCGATCTCGAGTCCCCCCAGGCCCGCGCCGATCAGCTCCTCCAGCACGGGGATCGGGAGCATGCCACGGCCGGCGGGGTGCGCGATCACCGACACTCCCCCGGCCCGTGCGATCGCCCGCACGGCATCGAGCGGCGAGGGCGCATAGTGGGCGACGTAGTACGGGCTCGCGGGGTGGAGCATGTCGGCGAACGCCTCCTCGCGGCTCGGCACGATGCCCTTCGCGATGAGCGCGTCGGCGATGTGGGGGCGGCCCACGGTGGCATCGCCCACGCGCTGCGCGAGCACGTCGTCCCACGCGATGTCGTAGTCGCGCGCCAGGTTGCCGACGAGGCGCTCGGCGCGCCCGATCCGGTCCTCCCGCACCCGCTGCATCATCGCCGCCAGCTCGGGGGCCGCCGGATCGAACAGGTAGGCGAGCACGTGCACGCTGCGCCCGCGGTGCTTCGCCGAGACCTCGGCCCCCGGCAGCAGCGTCATGCCGAGCGACGCGGCGGCGTCGGCGGCCTCGTCCCACCCGATCGTCGTGTCGTGGTCGGTCAGCGCGATCGTGCGCATCCCCGCCGCGTGCGCCGCGACGCACACCGCGGCGGGCGGCTCCGTGCCGTCCGAGCAGGCCGAGTGCAGGTGCAGATCCGCGGGCCCGGCCGCTCGTTCATCGCCCATTCCCCCGATGGTAATGCGGGCGGCGCGGGCCGCCGATCCGATGGCGCGCGGCCACGCGGCACACGGTCGACATCCGCCATACGCCCAGGTGACGACCGTAGGCTCGCCTCGTGCGTGTGCTCGGGTTCCTCTTCACGGTGCTGTTCGCATGCGCCACCGCGGTGCTCTCGTTCCCCCGCTTCTTCCGCGTGGAGCACATGTTCCCCATCGCGCAGATCATCGCGGTGCGCGGTCTGCTGGTGGTGTGCTTCGCCGGCATCGCGCTGTTCTTCCTGCTCGTCGCCGCCTCGCGCGCGGCGCGCGGCTTCGCGCTGTCGATGGCGATGGTCGCCGCGGTCGGCGCGATCCTGGGCGGCGTCGCGCTCGGCATGCGCGGCTACGGCGACGACACGCTGCCGGCCGCGACCGACACGAGCGTGCGGGTCATGACCTGGAACACGGCGGGCGACGCCACGGGCGCGTTCCGGGTGGCGCAGACGGCGATCGCGATGGACGCCGACATCATCGCCCTGCCCGAGACGGCGCAGTCGGTGGGCGAGCAGGTCGCCGTCGAGATGCGCGAGCTCGGGCGCCCCATGTGGGTGCACCACGTGGCGTACAACGACCAGGACGCGCCGACGCCGCAGGCCTGGGAGACGACGATCCTCATCTCACCCGAGCTGGGCGACTACTCGGTCATCGAGTCCTCCAGCGACGGCTCCAGCAACACCACGGTGCTGCCGAGCGCCGTGGCGATGCCGGTCGACGGCACGGGCCCCATCGTCGTCGCCGTGCACGCGGTGGCGCCCCGCCCCGCGTACATGGACGCGTGGCGGGACGATCTGCGCTGGATCGCGGATCAGTGTGCCGACGGCAACGTGATCATCGCCGGCGACTTCAACGCGACGATCGATCACATGCAGCGCTTCGGGGTGGACGGGCACGACCTCGGCTACTGCTCCGATGCCGCCGCCGAGACGGGCAACGGCGCGGTCGGCACCTGGCCGACGAGCATCCCCTCGCTGCTGGGCACCCCGATCGACCACGTGCTGCACTCCGACGCGTGGCGCCCCACCGGCTCCATCGTGCTGACGAACCTCGACAAGGCGGGCAGCGACCACCGCCCCCTCGTCGTGCAGCTCGAGCCGGCCGGCTGACGCACCCCGCCGGCGTCTCCCAGCGATCTGTCACGGGGCGCCGGCACGCTCACGGCGTGAGCTCCCCGAAACGGATCCCGGCCGTCGCGGCCGTCCTCGTCGGCGTCATCGCCGCCCTCCTCGCCCTGCTGCCGTGGATCGCCACGGGCATGCGCCTGCCCCTGCAGAACCGGTGGGCGACCCCGACCCTGCCCGCCCACATGCCCTTCGCGCTGCTGCCGTTCAGCCAGTACACGCTGCCGTCGCTGTTCGGCCTGCTCGCGCTCCCGGGCGCGCTCGCGGGGCTCGCGCTGCGCGATCGCGTGGCCGCGCGGGGCCGCTGGCTCGCGACGGGCGGCATCGCGATCGTACAGGCGGTCGCGATCGCGCAGACGGGGATCGTCACCGCGGGCGGCATGCGCCAGGCGGGCTCGCCGACCTTCGCGACCGACGTGCGCTCGATCTCCACGGCCGCCGCGCTCTACGTCACCGCGATCGTCGTGTTCTGCGTCGTCTCGGCGGCGATCGGCGTGCTCGCGCTGCACCTCGCGACCCGCGCGCCGGTGACCGGCGCCGCCCTGGGACTCGCGGCCGGCGCCGTGGCGGCCGGGTTCTGGCTGCGGGCGTGGTTCGACGTCGCCGGCCCGTTCTCGCTCGATCCGCCGGCCGCGCTCGTGTGGGGCTCGCACTGGCTTCCGGCGATCCTCGTCGGCGCGATCCTCGCGTGGACCGGCCGGCGCCCCGGCGCGTGGATCGGCTCGCTCGCGCTGCTGTGGCTCGCGCCCGCGCTGCTGTGGGGCCTGCTCGGCGCCGTCGCGTCGCGCGTCAACCTCGGGTCGTGGGGGCCGATGCTCGAGTCGGGGGTGACGATGCTGCGGATGCGGCTCGTCGACGGCGCCTGGCCGGTGCTCCTCGCGGCGGCGATCGGGCTCGCCGGGTCCGTCGCCCTCGCCCTGCGGCGCCGCCGCGGCACCCCTGTGCCGGGCGCGGGTGAGACACTGGAGGCATGAGCGACACGACGACCGCGGAGCAGCAGCAGGCAGAGGCGACCTCCAACCGCAAGCAGCCGTTCCCGCAGGGATTCCTCGACACGATCGGCGAGGGCTGGGCCGAGAAGGCCGAGCCCGTCGCGCCCGCGCGCGAGCAGGCGCCGTTCGCGGCGGGGCGCCGCGAGGCGGTGTCGGCGGCATTCCCCGGCAAGCGCCTCGTGATCCCGGCCGGCTCGCTCAAGCAGCGCAGCAACGACACCGACTACCCGTTCCGCGCGCACTCCGCGTTCGCGCACCTGACCGGATGGGGCAGCGACGCCGAGCCCGACTCGGTGCTCGTGTTCGACCCGACCGACGAGGGCCACGACGTCACCCTCTACTTCCGCGAGCGCGCCGACCGCACGACGGCCGAGTTCTACTCGGACGCGTCGGTGGGCGAGTTCTGGATCGGCCCGCGCCCGTCCCTCGACGGCGTCGCGGCCGACCTGGGCGTGGCCACCGCGCACATCGACGCGTTCGAGGCGCGCGAGGGCGACGTCGTGCTCGACGAGGACGCCGAGCTCAGCCGCTTCGTCTCCGAGCTGCGCCTCGTGAAGGACGAGTACGAGCAGGAGCAGCTGCGCGTGGCCGTGGACGTCACGGCGCGCGGCTTCGACGACATCGTGCGCGAGCTGCCGCGCGTGATCGAGCACCCCCGCGGCGAGCGGATCATCGAGGGCGTCTTCCACCAGCGCGCCCGCAGCGACGGCAACTGGGAGGGCTACGACACCATCGCGGCGGCCGGCCCCCACGCGTGCTACCTGCACTGGACGCGCAACGACGGCCGCGTCGTGTCGGGCGATCTGGTGCTCATCGACGCCGGCGTGGAGGTCGACAGCCTCTACACCGCCGACATCACCCGCACGCTGCCCGTGAACGGCACGTTCAGCCCCGTGCAGCGCCGCGTCTACGAGGCCGTGCGCGAGGCGGCCGACGCGGCCTTCGCCGCCGCCCGCCCCGGCGTGACGTTCCGCACCGTGCACGAGACCGCCATGGAGGTCATCGCCGCGCGCACCGCGGAGTGGGGCCTGCTGCCCGTCACCGCCGAGGAGGCGCTCGACGCCGACCGCGGCGGCCAGCATCGCCGCTACATGGTGCACGGCACGAGCCACCACCTGGGCATCGACGTGCACGACTGCGCCGCCGCCCGCCGCGAGATGTACTACGACGGCATCCTCGAGCCCGGCATGGTCTTCACGATCGAGCCCGGCCTGTACTTCCAGATCGACGACCTCACCGTTCCCGAGGAGTACCGCGGGATCGGCGTGCGCATCGAGGACGACATCCTCATGACGGCCGACGGCCCCGTGAACCTCTCGGCCGGCATCCCGCGCACGGCCGACGAGGTCGAGGCCTGGATCGCACGCCTCGCGCGCTGACGCCGTCGCCCTGACCGATCCGCGCGGAGCCGCGCTGACCCCGTCCCGCGGCGATTCGAGCTGAGGCCGCCGGGCTCGCCGCGGTGGCTCAGCGCAGCGCGTCGTCGAGGTCCTGCAGCAGGTCGTCGACGTCCTCGATGCCGACCGACAGGCGCACGACCTCCGGCGGCACGGCGAGCGCGGTGCCACGGACCGAGGCGTGCGTCATGGCGTCGGGGTAGTTCACGAGCGACTCCACCCCGCCGAGCGACTCGGCGAGCTGGAACAGGCGCGTGCCCTCGGCGAAGCGCCGCGCCGCGGCGGCGTCCTCGAGGGCGAGCGAGACCATGCCGCCGAAGCCCGACATCTGCCGCGCGGCGATGTCGTGGCCCGGATGCGACGGAAGGCCCGGGTAGTACACGCGGGCCACGCGGTCGTGCGCGTCGAGGAACTCGGCCACGCGCTGCGCGTTGGCGCTGTGGCGCTCCATCCGCAGGCCGAGCGTCTTGATGCCGCGCGTCGTGAGCCAGGCGTCGAGCGGGCCCGAGACCGCGCCCGCGGCGAACTGCAGGAAGCCGACGCGCTCCGCGAGCCCGTCGTCGTCGAGCACCACGGCGCCGCCGACGACGTCGGAGTGGCCGCCGAGGTACTTCGTCGTCGAGTGCACGACCGCGTCGGCGCCCAGCGCGAGCGGGCGCTGCAGGGCCGGCGACGCGAACGTGTTGTCGACGACGACGGTCGCGCCGTGGGCGTGCGCGGCGTCCGCGAGCGCGGCGATGTCGACGATCCTCAGCAGCGGGTTGCTCGGCGTCTCGAGCCACACCACGCGCGGGCTCTCGCGCCGCAGCGCCTCACCCACCGCGTCGGCGTCGCCGAGGTCGACCACGCTCACGGTCACGCCCCACGGTCCGAGGATGCGGGTGAGCAGCCGATACGTGCCGCCGTAGACGTCGTCTCCCAGCAGCACTGTGTCGCCCGGCTGCAGCAGGGCGCGCAGCAGCGCGTCCTCGGCGGCCAGGCCCGAGGCGAACGACAGCCCGTGGCGGCCGCCCTCGAGCGCGGCGAGCTGCCGCTGCAGCGCCGTGCGCGTGGGGTTGGCCGCGCGGCCGTACTCGTAGCCGTCGCGCAGCCCGCCGATCCCGTCCTGCACGTACGTGGACGAGAAGTGCACGGGCGGGATCACCGCGCCGGTCGCGGCGTCGGCGTCCTGGCCGGCGTGCACCGCGGCGGTGGCGAAGCCGTGCGGGCGGTCGTGCGGGGATGCGGTCATGGGGTGGTCCTCTCAGACGGGGAATCGATGGGCTCGGGGGCCGCGTCGCCGAGGCCGTGCGCGCGCAGCCAGTCGTCGTCGAACACCTTGCCGAGGTAGCCGCGGCCGTGGTCCGGCAGCAGCACGACCACGACGGCGTCGGCGGGCAGGTCGCGGGCCACGCGCAGGGCCGCGACGACGGCGAGCCCGCTGGATCCGCCGACGAGCAGCCCCTCCTCGCGCGCGAGGCGGCGCGTCATGGCGAACGACTCGGCATCGGACACGCGCTCGTAGGCGTCGACGACGGTCGGATCGAAGGTGCCCGGCCAGAAGTCCTCGCCCACGCCCTCCACGGCGTAGCCGTGCACGGGGCCGCCGGAGTAGATGGATCCCACGGGATCGGCCCCGACGATGCGCACCCGGCCATCCGACACCTCGCGCAGGTACCGCCCGGTCCCCGTGATCGTGCCGCCCGTGCCCACGCCCGCGACGAAGTGCGTCACGGTGCCGTCGGTGTCGCGCCAGATCTCCGGCCCGGTCGTCTCGTAGTGGCTGAGCGGGCCCTGCGGGTTGTCGTACTGGTTGGGCTTGTACGCCCCCGGAGTCTCGGCGACGATCCGGTCTGAGACGCTGTAGTACGAACGCGGATCCTCCGGCGCGACGTCCGTGGGCGTCACGACCACCTCGGCGCCGTACGCGCGCAGGACGGCCCGCTTGTCCTCGGAGACCTTGTCGGGCACGACGAAGACCGTGCGGTAGTTCCGCTGCTGGGCGACGAGCGCGAGCCCGACGCCGGTGTTGCCGCTGGTCGGCTCCACGATCGTGCCGCCGGGCCGCAGGAGCCCGTCGCGCTCGGCGGCGTCGATGATGCGCGCCGCGATGCGGTCCTTGGCGGAGCCGCCGGGGTTGAGGTACTCGACCTTCGCCAGCACCGTGGCGGCGATGCCCTCGGTGACGCGGTTCAGACGGACGAGCGGGGTGTTGCCGACGAGCTCGGCGATGCTGCGCGCGTAGCGCATGGGATTGTTCCTCTCGGTGCCGCGCGGGGCGCGGGCGCTGTCGACGGCTGTCTGCGGGCGCGCGAATGCGCTCAGCGACAACAGCGACAGGTGAGGATCACGTGGCCATCCTGCCCGCTCCGCGGCCCGGCCGGCGAAGTGTGACGGAACATTGCGTCCGCGTCCTACGCGCCGCGCACGAACTCCGCCACGAGCGGCGCGAGACCGCGGCCGATCCCGTCCGCCGGGCGCCGCGCGCCCTTCACCTCGAACGAGTGATTGGCGCCCGCGATCCACGCGATCCGCGCGTCGCGGCAGTCGGCGACCGCGGCCTCGAGCTGCTCGCGCGGCTGAACGAACGGATCGTTCTCGCCCTCGACGAACAGCTGCGGCACCGTCACGCGCGGCAGATGCTCGGCTCGCGGCTTCTCGGGCCGCCCCGGCTGGTGCAGCGGATAGCCGAGGTAGATGAGCCCCTCGACGGGGAAGTCGCCCTCGGCGGCCGCCATCGACGCCATCCGCCCGCCGTACGACTTGCCGCACGCCCACACGCGCTCGGCCCGCGTGCGCGCCTCGGCGAGCACGGCGCGCCAGGCGAGGATCGCGTGCGCGGCGGGGCCGGGCATGCGGCGGCCCGCGGCGACGTAGGGGAACTCGAAGCGCAGCGTGCGGATGCCGAGGTCGTTGAGCCCCGCCGCGAACCCCGTGAGGAACGGGTGGTCCATGCCGGCGCCCGCGCCGTGCGCGATCACGACGGTGTCGGCCGCGTCGGCGGGCCCGCTCCAGGCGGCCCCGACCTCGACCGGGCCCGCCGGCAGCGCGGCGGCGACGCGGATGCGGGCCTCGGCCGTCACGCGCGGTCGGCGTCGCGCCCGGTCGGGCCCTCGGACTCGGACTCGTCGGCGCGCGGCTCGTCCGAGTGGGGCTCGTCCGACCGCGGCTCGTCGGCGCGCGGCTCCGCCGGCTCGGCCTGGGGCGCATCCCCGGGTGCGGGCGGCACGGGAGCGGCCTGCGGCGGGAGCGGCGGCACGGGCGGGATCGTCGGCGCCTGCGGCGCGGAGGCCGGGCGGTCGTCGATGCGGATGCCGTAGCGCGGAGGCTCGAGGGGCGCCGGCGGCGTCGGCGCGGCGGCGCGAGCGGACGGCGCGACCCTGCCCGGGCGGTCGCCGCCGCCCAGCACGTCGCGCGCGCTGGACACGTGCGGTCCCGACACGGCGATCTCGTAGTGCTCGGCGATGGGCGCCGTGATGCTCGTGTAGTCCCGGCGGCGGCGCGTCAGCGAGTAGGTCAGGATCTGCATCATCATGCCGATCGCGACACCCACGAGCAGGCAGCCCAGCAGCACCTGGATCGACAGGGTCGGCGACAGCAGCGTGAAGATGGCGCCGAACATGAGCCCGAGGAACGCGCCGTTCAGCGCCCCCGACCAGGCCGCGCGGGCGTAGCCCATGCGGCCGGTCACCATCTCGACCGCCTTCAGCCCCGCCCACACGATGCTGATCTCGCGCGCGGGGACCTCGGCCTCGATGAGCTTGGAGACCGCCTTCTGCGCGGCCTCGTAGTCGCCGTATCGCGCCACGGTCTCGCCGACGTTCTGCGGCGTCCGGCCCGTCCCACCCAGCATGCTCATGCCTCGATCATCCCACGCGCCGCCCGCGCGCGCCTTTGCGCCGGCTATGGATGCCCTGTGCCGCGCGGCTCCAGGCGCGCCCCCGTCCCGCCCGGGCACCGCGGTCTACGCTGGGAGGCGTGAGTACGCAGAGGGTCTTCGTGGCGCGCCTGGCGGGATGCCCGGTCTTCGACCCCTCCGGCGACCGTCTCGGGCGGGTCCGGGACGTCGTCGTCGTGTACCGAAGTTCCGGCTCGCCGCGCGTGATCGGCCTCGTGTGCGAGATCCCCGGCCGCCGCCAGGTGTTCCTCTCGATCGGTCGGATCACCTCGATCTCGACCGGCCAGGTGATCACCACCGGCCTCATCAACGTGCGCCGCTTCCAGCCCCGCGCAGGCGAGCTGCGCGTCATGGCCGAGATGATCGGCCGCCGGGTCGAGTTCGTCGACGGCACGGGCACCGCCGTCATCGAGGACGTCGCGATCGAGCCGAACCGGCTCGGCGAGTGGTCGATCGGGCAGCTGTTCCTGCGCAAGCCCAAGACGAGCGCCTCGCCGTTCGCGAAGGGCCCCACGACGTCCGCCACGTGGAGCGAGGTGCGCGAGCAGCGCCGGCCCGGCGAGGCGCAGTCGGCCGAGCGGCTGGCCCAGACGTTCGCCGACCTCAAGCCCGCCGACCTCGCCAACACCCTGCTGGATCTGCCGGAGGCGCGCCTCATCGAGGTGGCCGAGGAGCTCTCGGACGAGCGCCTCGCCGACGCGCTCGAGGAGATGCCCGAAGAGGACCAGGTGCGCATCCTCGAGCGCCTCGGCGACGAGCGCGCCGCCGACATCCTCGACTCGATGGATCCGGACGACGCCGCGGACGTGCTCGCCGAGCTGCCGCAGCAGCGCCTCGAGGAGCTGCTCGAGCTCATGGAGCCCGACGAGGCCGAGGACGTGCGCATGCTGCTGCGCTACGGCCCCGACACCGCCGGCGGACTCATGACGAGCGAGCCCATCACCCTGCCCGCCGACGCGACGATCGCCGAGGCGCTCGCCCTCATCCGGCGGCACGAGCTGCACCCCGCCCTCGCCGCGAGCGTGTTCGTGACGCTGCCGCCGTACGAGACGCCGACGGGCCGCTTCCTGGGGGCCGTGCACTTCCAGCGGATGCTGCGCTATCCCCCGCACGAGCGCGTCGGCGCGATCCTCGACGACACGCTCGAGCCGCTGCTCGTGACGGCCCCGGCGGCCGAGGCCGCGCGCCGCCTGGCGAGCTACGACCTCGTCTCCATGCCCGTGGTCGACCAGGCCCACCGCCTCGTCGGCGCGGTCACGGTCGACGACGTGCTCGACTACCTGCTGCCCGACGACTGGCGATCCCAGGACGCCGATGACGAGCGCATCACCGCGCCGCCCGAGACGGGCACGATCGCGCTGCCGCCGGGAGGTGCGCGGTGATGGCGCGCGCCCGCGACCTCGAGACGCCGCGGGGCCGCACCCCGCGCTTCGTGGAGACGCAGCCCAAGGGCAGCGACCGGTTCGGTCAGGCGACCGAATGGATCGCGCGCGCCATGGGCACGCCGTGGTTCCTGCTCGGGCTCACGCTCTTCTGCGCGGTGTGGATGGCGTGGAACACGCTCGCCCCGGCGGCGTGGCGGTTCGACTCCGCCGCGCTCGGCTTCACCGCGCTCACGCTGATGCTGTCGCTGCAGGCCTCGTACGCGGCCCCGCTCATCCTGCTCGCCCAGAACCGGCAGGACGACCGCGACCGCGTCTCGATGGAGCAGGATCGCCAGCGCGCCGAGCGCAACCTCGCCGACACCGAGTACATGGCGCGCGAGATCGTGGCGCTGCGGATGACGATCGACGAGCTGCGCGAGCAGCAGGTCACGCGCGAGGCGCTGCGCGACGAGCTGCGCGCGCTGCTGGCCGAGCTGGGCGACGACGGCTCCCCCGCGCCCCCGGGCGAGCGGCGCCGGAGGGATCGGGCGTGACGGACCTCGCCGAGCGGGTGCGCGAGGCGGTCGGCCGCGTCTCCGATCCGGAGTTGCGCCGCCCGCTGTCCGAGCTCGACATGGTGCGCGGCGTCACGGCCGCCGGCGACGCCGTGCGCGTCGAGATCGCCCTGACGATCGTCGGCTGCCCCGCCGCCGACCGCATCGAGGCCGACGTGCGCCGCGCGGCGGAGGGCGTGCCCGGCGTGGGCGAGGTCGCGCTCGAGATCGGCGTGATGACCCCGGCCGAACGGCAGGCGCTCACCGACCGGCTGCGCGGCGGACCGGCGCGCGTCATGCCCTTCGGTCCCGACTCGCTCACCCGCGTGATCGCCGTCACGAGCGGCAAGGGCGGCGTCGGCAAGTCGACCGTCACGGCCAACCTCGCCGTCGCCCTCGCCGCGCGCGGCCTCAAGGTGGGGCTCGTCGATGCCGACGTGCACGGCTTCTCGATCCCCGCCCTGCTCGGCCTGGCGCGCGGCGGCGAGATCGCGCAGCCGACGCAGCTCGACGACCTCATGCTGCCGCCCGTCGCGCACGGCGTGAAGGCCATCTCGATCGGCATGTTCCTGCAGCGCGGCCAGGACGGGCGGCTCGGCGCCGTCGCCTGGCGCGGGCCGATGCTGCACCGCACCGTGCAGCAGTTCCTTACCGACGTGTACTTCGGCGACCTCGACGTGCTGCTGCTGGACATGCCGCCGGGCACGGGCGACGTGGCGATCTCGGTCGGCCAGCTGCTCCCCCACGCCGAGGTGCTCGTCGTCACCACGCCGCAAGCCGCCGCCTCGGACGTGGCGGTGCGCAGCGGGCTCGTGGCGCGCCAGACCGGGCAGCGCGTGGCCGGCGTGGTCGAGAACATGGCGGCGATGACCCTGCCCGACGGCACGACGCTCGACCTGTTCGGCTCGGGCGGCGGCGACGAGGTCGCCCGCGCCCTGTCCGAGGACCAGGACGCCGCCGTGCCCGTGCTCGCGTCGATCCCGCTCAGCCCCGCGCTGCGCGCCTCGGCCGATGCGGGCGATCCCGTCGTCGTCGCGCACCCGGAAGATCCGGCGGCCCGCGCGATCACCGGCCTCGCGGCGACGATCGCGGCCCAGCCGCGCGGCCTCACCGGTCGCCGCCTGCCCTTCTCGCCGTCCTGACCCCCGGTCGCCTCGACCGGCGAAGACGCGCCGCGGTCAGGTGGCCTCGGGGTCGTACGGGGGCGGCTCGGCGGCGCTGAAGTGACGGCGCGCGGCGGGCCGGGCCGGGGCGATCGCGGTCGCGCCGGCGCCCGCCGCGCCGGCACCGGCCGACGGCCGTCGCGGCGCCACGGCGGTGGCCGAGACGGCGGGCTCCTCGAGCAGCGCCTCGCGGATGATGCGGCGCGGGTCGTACTGCCGGGGATCGAGCCGGCGCCAGTCGACGTCCTCGAAGTCCTCGCCCATCTCGCGCTTCACGCGCTCCTGGGCCCCCTGCATCCAGTCGCGCGCGCGGCGCACGAACTGTCCGAGCATCTCGGCGTAGCGGGGCAGTCGCTCCGGGCCGATCAGGAGCGCGGCCACGACGCCGATCAGGATGATCTTCTCGAACGACAGGCCGAACTCCACGGGGTTCATCGTACCCGTGGCGGGCGGGCCGTTCCCGTTCGCCGCGGCGACGCGCGACACGCTCGGCCCCGCCGCGCCGTAGGCTTCTGACATGAGCGAGCACGATGCGATCGCCCGATTCGTCCGAGAGAGCGTGACCGAGCCGGAGCACATCGCCCGCGCGCGGCAGCACGCGCGCGAGCTGGGAGCGGCGCCGGTGAGCGCCGCCGTCGGCGCGCAGCTCGCCTTCCTGGCCGCCGCCACCGCCGCGCGCACGATCATCGAGGTCGGCACGGGCGCCGGCGTCTCGGGCCTCTGGCTGCTCCACGGGGCCCCGGAGGCGACGCTCACGACGATCGACAGCGAGCCCGAGCACCTCGCCGCGGCCCGCGAGTCCTTCCAGGCCGCCCGGGTGCCATCGACCAGGGTGCGCTGGATCACCGGGCGCGCGGCCGAGGTGCTGCCGCGGATGAACGAGGCGGCATACGACCTCGTGCTCGTCGACGCCGACCCCGAGCACGTCATCGACTACGTCGCGCACGGGCTGCGGCTCGCGCGCCCCGGCGGCACGGTGCTCGTGCCGCGCGTGCTGGCGGGCGGCAAGGTGGCCGATCCGGTGCAGCGCGACGACCTCACCACCACGTACCGCACGCTGCTGCGCGAGACGCAGGAGTCGGCCGCGGTCGTCGCGGCCCTCGCCCCCGTGGGCGAGGGGCTGCTGCAGCTCACCACGGTCCGGGCCACCTGAGGCGCGCGGACACGAAAAGGCCCCGAGCATGCGCTCGGGGCCCTTTGTCTGAAGCGATCAGGCCGCGTTCACGACCTCGCCGAGGACGCCGTAGAGCTCCTTCGCCTCGTCGTCGTTGACCGAGACGACCAGCCGGCCGCCGCCTTCCAGCGGCACGCGAACGATGATGAGACGCCCCTCCTTCACGGCCTCCATCGGTCCGTCACCGGTTCTGGGCTTCATGGCTGCCATGGCGGGCTCCCTTTCCTAGGTGTCTGCGTGCTTAGTTTATCGGTCGGCCGGGTCTGGTCCATTCGCGAACGGTTAAGAACTGGTGCCGATGCCGCTCACGGCACCTGCCAGTAGCTGCTGCCCTGTCCGTACATATTCCAGATCCACCACCACTGGCCGAGCAGCCCGAGCGCCAGCACCGCGATCCGCACGCCCCGCGAGCGCACCGCGGCGAACGCGCCCCACAGCGGCGACAGCGGCGCGAGCAGCCGGAACACGCTGGACTGCGGGAAGAAGACGAGGAAGAGGTACACGAGGTAGCTCCCCGCCCACAGGCGCAGCTCCGGGCCGACGCGTCGCACCGCGCGCGGCAGGATCAGCAGCGCCGCCGCCGCGAGCATGAGCGCGACGACCGCGACGGGCGCGAGCCACGCGGGCAGACCCCACACGCCGAACCACACGTCCGCGCCCTGGAACCAGCCCTCCAGCGGCAGGAAGTGCTCGGTGCCCACCCACGAGCGGCGCCACGCGAGCTCGGTGTCGAGATAGGCGCCGGGCTCCCCCGTGACGACCGCGGCGATGACCTGCCAGGCGAAGCCCACGGCGGTCGCCAGCGCGCCGAGCGCGACGATGTGCGCGATCTCACGCGCCGGCAGCGGGTCGTCGCGGCGCGCGAGCCAGCGGTGGATGCCGTACAGCCCCAGCAGGAGGGCGAACGCGAGCACGCCGGGGCGCGTGAATCCCATGACGGGCACGAGCAGGTAGAGCCACCACCACCGCCGCCGCACGACGCACAGCAGCGCGAGGAACAGCAGCAGCAGGAACAGCGACTCGGCGTAGCCGGCGTGGAAGAGCCCCGCGAGCGGCCCGCACGCGAACAGCACGACCGCCCACATCGCCTCGCCCTCGCCCTGCCGCACCCGCAGCAGGCGGTGCAGCGCCAGGCACGCGAGATAGCCCGACACGAACGACACGAGGAAGCCGCCGACGCCCCACGCCGCCCCGAGCGCGACGGCGACCGCCTGGGCCAGGTATGCGTAGACGGGCATGAACGCCCAGGCGTTCTCCGTCACGTGCCCGTCCGCGTCCCGCGGCAGCTCGGAGGGATAGCCGTCGTAGGGGACCGTCCAGTACCACTGCGCGTCCCACGCGAGGGCGAAATCCGACAGCGGGCTGCCGGAGGGCAGCCGCGTCTCCGGAGAGGCGAGCGCCGCGGCGAGCAGGATGAAGCCGATCGTGACCAGACGCGCGGCCGCGTAGACGGCCGCGATCCGCAGCGCCGCGGGGAGCCCCCGCCAGGCCGCTCTCACGTGCCGCCCTCCGCCCGCGACCGGGTCAGGACCCGCTCAGCCACGCCCGCAGGCCGCGCTCGACCCGCTCGATCTGCGAGACGGGCACGCGCTCCTCGTCGTGGTGTGCCAGCGACGCGTCGCCCGGACCGTAGTTCACGGCCGGCACGCCGAGCGCCGAGAACCGCGCCACGTCGGTCCAGCCGTACTTCGGGCGGGCGCTGCCGCCGACGGCGCGCAGGAAGTCCCGCGCGAGGGGCGCATCCAGGCCCGGCCGGGCCGCGGCGGCGCTGTCGGTGATCTCGACCTCGTACCCCTCGAACACCGTCCGCACGTGCGCGATCGCCTGCTCGATCGTGCGGCTCGGCGCGAAGCGGAAGTTCACCTCGACCTCGCACAGATCGGGGATCACGTTGCCGGCCACGCCGCCGTCGATCCGCACGGCGTTGAGGCCCTCCCGGTAGGCGAGGCCGTCGACCTCGATCGTCCTTGGGCGGTACTCGGCCAGGCGCATGAGCAGCGGCGCGGCGGCGTGGATGGCGTTCTCGCCCATCCACCAGCGGGCGCTGTGGGCCCGGGCGCCGCGCGTGCGCACGACGGCGCGCAGCGTGCCGTTGCAGCCGCCCTCCACCTCGCCGGCGGTTGGCTCCCCCAGCACGGCGAAGTCCGCCGCCAGCAGCTCGGGCCGCTCGCGCTCGATGCGGCCCAGGCCGTTGCGCGACGCCTCGACCTCCTCGTGGTCGTACCAGATCCACGTGATGTCGACGGCCGGGTCGGTCAGCTCCGCCGCGAGCTTCAGCTGCACCGCGACGCCGGCCTTCATGTCGACGGTGCCGCGGCCCCAGATGACGGCCTCGCCGTCCTCCTCGATGTCGCGCGTGGGGAGGTTGGCGTTGATCGGCACGGTATCGATGTGGCCGGCGATCGCCACCCGCTGCGCGCGGCCCAGGTCGGTGCGCGCGACGATCGTGTCGCCGAGGCGCACGACCTCGAGGTGCGGCAGGGCAGACACCGCCGCGTGGATCGCGTCGGCGAGCGTCGTCTCGTCGTCCGAGACGCTCGGGATGTCGCAGATCGCGCGGGTGAGATCGGCGGACGAGGCGGTGAGATCGAGCGTCGGCATGCCTCCAGCCTACGGGCGCCCGGCGAGTCGCCATCCGCCGATCCGTAGGATTGAGGCATGACGGATGAGCGCTGGATTTCCGGTGTCGGGCTCGCGACGATCGCGGCCGACGGCACCGTCCTGGACACCTGGTACCCCGCCCCGCGCGCCGGCCGCGCCGATGACGCGACCGACGAGGTGGAGTCGCTCGACCGCCTGGCCGCGCCCGACGAGAAGCGCGACGTCACCGTCGAGGTCGTCACGCTCGAGATCGATCTCGATGCCGCGCCGACCTCGACCTCCGACGCGTACCTGCGCCTGCACGCGCTTTCCCACCGCCTCGTCCGCCCCAACGAGCTCAACCTCGACGGGCTGTTCGCGCACCTGCCGACCGTGGCGTGGACGAACGCCGGCCCCATGCTGCCCGCCGACGCGGTGCGCCTGCGGCCCTACCTGCAGCGCGACGGCATCCAGGTGGTCTCGCTCGACAAGTTCCCGCGCCTGACCGACTACGTCGCCCCGGAGGGCGTGCGGATCGCCGACACCTCGCGCGTGCGCCTGGGCGCGCACCTCTCCCCCGGCACGGTCGTGATGCACGAGGGCTTCGTGAACTTCAACGCCGGCACGCTGGGCGCCTCGATGGTCGAGGGCCGCATCTCGCAGGGCGTGGTCGTGGGCGACGGATCGGACATCGGCGGCGGCGCCTCGATCATGGGCACCCTCTCGGGCGGCGGCACCCACCGCGTCTCGATCGGCGCGCGCACATTGCTCGGCGCGAACGCGGGGATCGGGATCTCGCTCGGCGACGACTGCGTCGTCGAGGCCGGCCTGTACGTGACGGCCGGCACGAAGATCCGCCTGGAGGACGGCTCGGTCGTCAAGGGCGGCGAGCTCTCGGGCTCCAGCGGCCTGCTGCTGCGCCGCAACTCGCTCGACGGCGCCGTGGAGGCCGTGCGCCGCGAGGGCGTCGGCGTGGTCCTCAACGCCGCCCTCCACGCCTGACCCGGCCGACACGAGAACGGCCGCCCTCCCGAGGGAGTGGCGGCCGTTCGTGTGAGAACCCCTACCGTCCGCGGTACTCGCGGGCCGGGGAGCCCGTGTAGAGCTGCTGGGGGCGCCCGATCTTGCCGCGCGCGTCGAGGTTGGCCTCGCGCCAGTGCGCCAGCCAGCCGGGCAGGCGGCCGATCGCGAACAGCACGGTGAAGACGCGGGTCGGGAAGCCCATCGCCTTGTAGATGACGCCCGTGTAGAAGTCGACGTTCGGGTAGAGCTTGCGCTCCTTGAAGTAGTCGTCCTCGAGCGCGATCTCCTCGAGCTCCTTGGCGAGGTCGAGCAGCGGGTCGTGCACGCCGAGCGCGGCCAGCACCTCGTCGGCCGACTCCTTGACGAGCTTGGCGCGCGGGTCGTAGTTCTTGTAGACCCGGTGCCCGAAGCCCATCAGCTTCACGCCCTCTTCCTTGTTCTTCACCTTCTCGACGAAGCGCTTGACGCCCTGGCCGGACTCCTGGATCTGGCCGAGCATGTTCAGCACCGCCTCGTTGGCGCCGCCGTGCAGCGGGCCCGAGAGCGCCTGGATGCCCGCGGCGATCGACGCGAACTGATCCGCGCCGGTGGATCCGACGAGGCGCACGGTCGAGGTCGAGGCGTTCTGCTCGTGGTCCTCGTGCAGGATGAGCAGGCGCTCGAGCGCCTTCGCCATGACGGGGTCGATCTCGTACGGCTCGGCCATGTTGCCGAAGTTCAGACGCAGGAAGTTCTCGACGTAGCTGAGCGAGTTGTCGGGGTACAGGAACGCCTGGCCGATCGACTTCTTGTGCGCGTACGCCGCGATCACGGGGAGCTTGGCGAGCAGGCGCACCGTGGTGAGGTCGACGTGCTCGGGGTTGTCCGGATCGGAGTCGTTCTCGTAGTAGGTCGACAGGGCGGCCACCGCCGACGAGAGCACCGCCATAGGGTGCGCGCCGGCGGGCATCGCCGTGAAGAAGTTCTTGAGGTCCTCGTGCAGCAGCGTGTGGTGGCGGATGCTGTCGTCGAACTGGCCGAGCTGATCGGCCGTGGGCAGCTCGCCGTAGATGAGCAGCCAGGCGATCTCGAGGAAGCTCGCGTCGCCGTTCACCAGCTGCTCGATCGGGTAGCCGCGGTAGCGTAGGATGCCCTGGTCGCCGTCGATGTAGGTGATGTCCGACATCGTGGAGGCGGTGTTGACGAAGCCGTAGTCGAGCGCAGTGAAGCCGGTCTGCTTCGTGAACGTCGAGACGTCGATGGCGGACTTACCGTCGGTGGCGGGCAGGACGGGGAACTCCGCGGTCTTGTCGCCGACCGTCAGTACGGCCTTCTCGGGCAGGCTTCCTGCGTCGCTCACGGCGCCTCCTTGCGAATCGGGATGCTGATACTCGCTCGAATGGGCCGAGCGGATCCGCGCGCGGCCGTCATCCACCCTAGCCGCTGATCAGAGTGCCGATGACCGCAGGCGATCGGCGGCCATCCTGATGCGCTCGTCGCTCGCGGTGAGCGAGAAGCGCACGTGCTGCGGGTGGTACGGGCCGTAGAAGACGCCGGGGCCGGCGAGGATGCCGAGCCCGGCGAGCCGGCCCATCGTCTCCCACGCGTCGCGCCCCTCGGTGGCCCACAGGTACAGGCCCGCCTCGCTGCGGTCGATCCGGAACCCCGCGGCCTCGAGCGCCGGCTTCAGCACGTCGCGGCGCGCGCGGTAGCGCTCGCGCTGCGCGGCCACGTGGACGTCGTCGCCGAGGGCCGCCGCCATGGCGTGCTGCACGGGCGCCGGCAGCATGAGCCCCAGGTGCTTGCGGTTCTTCAGCAGCTCGCCGACGACCTCGGCGCAGCCGGCCACGAACGCCGCCCGGTAGCCGGCGAGGTTGGACTGCTTGCTGAGGGAGTACACGCTCAGCAGGCCCGCGCGGCTGCCGCCGGTGACGCGGGGATCGAGCACGCTCGGCACGGGGCCGGCCGCCCACTCGCCCTCCCAGCCGAGCTCGGCGTAGCACTCGTCGCTCGCCAGCACGGCGCCGAGCTCGCGGGCGCGCGCCACGGCGCGGCGCAGCTCGTCGACGCCCCACACGCGGCCGTCGGGGTTGCCCGGGGAGTTGATCCAGATGAGCTTCGCGCCCTCCGGCCACTCGTCCGGATCGTCCGCCGCGACGGCGGTGGCGTCGGCGACGGCCGCGCCCACCGCGTAGGTGGGGTACGCCGCGCGCGGATGCACGACGATGTCTCCCGCGCTCAGGCCCAGCAGCGTGGGCAGGAGCGCGACGAGCTCCTTCGATCCGATCGTCGGCAGCACGTTGCGCGGCGCGAGATCGGTCACGCCGCGCCGGCGCGCGTACCAGGCGACGATGGCCTCGCGCAGCGCGGGCGTGCCCACCGTCTGCGGGTACGCGTGCGCGTCGGTCGCGGCGACGAGGGCGTCGCGCACGACCTGCGGCGTGGGGTCGACGGGAGAGCCGATCGACAGGTCGCACAGCCCGTCCGGGTGCGCCGCGGCGCGCTCGGCGAGCGGGGCGACGGCGTCCCAGGGGTAGTCGTCGAGGTCGCGGATGCCCATCGGAGCGGCCGGATCAGTGCGCGCCGGCCTGCGGAGGCAGCGCGGCGATGACCGGGTGGTCCTTCGGGATCACGCCCACCTTGGCGGCGCCGCCGGGCGAGCCGATCTCGTCGAAGAACTCGACGTTCGCCTTGTAGTAGTCGGACCACTCCTCGGGCAGGTCGTCCTCGTAGTAGATCGCCTCCACGGGGCACACGGGCTCGCAGGCACCGCAGTCCACGCACTCGTCGGGGTGGATGTAGAGGCTGCGCTCACCCTCGTAGATGCAGTCGACCGGGCACTCATCGATGCAGGCGCGGTCCTTGACGTCCACGCACGGAAGGGCGATCACGTAAGTCACGTGACGATTCTACGCGCCGCCTTGCTGACCCTTCCCCGAACCGGTGCGGATGCCCCGCAGATCGGGCCAGGCGACGACGACGATCACGACCGCCGCGACGACCCACGACCAGATCACGCCGAGGGGCGCCTCGCCCGGCGCGGACTGCGGGACGACGATCGATCCGCCCGGTCCCTCGCCGGAGAACAGCATGACCATGGCGAGCGCGCCGAGCCCGGCGGCGAGCACCGTGACGCGGTCCTCGGAGAGGCATCGCACGGCGATCAGCAGGGCCAGCAGCCCCACCGCGGCCAGGATGGTCCCGAACGGCACGACGAGCCCCGCCAGGCCCGTGGGGACGACGGCGGCGGAGTGCATGACGGTGCCGACGATGCCGTAGACCGCGCCGGCGACGAAGGCGCCGGCCCACGTGAACAGGCGGATGGGCCACACGGAGCGCATGCGATCAGCGTACGCGGCGGCGGCTGTCAGGCCGCCCAGCCCACCAGCCGCAGCAGCGCGGCGGTCGCGGCGGCGGCCACGACGACGACGAGGAACGACGCGCCGCGCCACAGCAGCAGCGCCGCCACCGCGATGGCGGGCAGGCGGGCGTCCACGCCGATCGCCATGCCGTCGCCGAGCGCCTGGACGGCGACGAGCGCCGACAGCAGCGCGACGGTGAGCAGATCGGTGATGCGCGCCGGGCGCGGGCGCTCCAGCCACTCCTCCGGCACGAGGTAGCCGACGAGCTTGAGGCCGACCACGGCGATGCCCGCCAGCAGGATCGCGGTCCACGCGCTCATCGCGCGGCCCCCGATCCGTTGCCCGCCGGCGCCGCCGCCCGCCGGCCCAGCCAGTTCGTCCAGCCGACCACGACCGCCACGACCGCGGCGAGCAGCACGGGCACGCCCGGCGCGAGCCACGGCGTGGCGACGGCGGCGACGACGGCAGCCGCGGCGCCTACGGCCACGGCCTGGCGCGAGCGCAGCCGGGGCCACAGCAGGGCGAGGAACGCCGCCGCGGCGGCGGCGTCGAGGCCGTAGGCGCGCACGTCGCCCAGCACGTCGCCCAGCAGCGCGCCGGCGAGCGTGGTGAGGTTCCAGCCGATGAAGATGCCGACGCCCGTCACCCAGAACCCGATGCGGCGCGCGGCGGGATCCTCGTGCGCGAGCGCGACGGCCGTGGACTCGTCGATCGTGAACTGCGCGGCCGCGAGGCGCCGCGGCCACGTGCGGCCGACGATCGGGTTCATCCGCGCGGCGTACACGGCGTTGCGCACGCCGAGCAGCGCGGCCGACGCGATCGCCGCCGGTCCCCCGCCGCCCGATCCGAGCACGCCGATGAAGGCGAACTGCGATCCGCCCGAGAACATGAGCAGGCTCAGCACGCATGTCTGCCACACGTCCAGGCCCGACGCCGTGGCCAGCGCGCCGAACGAGACGCCGTACGCGCTCGTCGGCAGCGCGACGGCGAGGCCCTGCCGCCACGCGCCGCGGCGCTCGGCGGACGGGCTGGTGCTCACCGGATCGAGCTTAGTGGAGCCCGTTCCGGCAAGGAGTCAGGCGTTCGCGTCCTGGCGCTTGCGGCGCGAGGCCTCGCGGCCGCGGGTCGTGGCGTCGAGGATCACCTTGCGGATGCGCACGGCCTCCGGCGTGACCTCGACGCACTCGTCCTCGGCGGCGAACTCGAGCGACTCCTCGAGCGAGAGGATGCGCGGCGGCGTCATCGACTCGAACGTGTCGGCCGTGGAGGAGCGCATGTTGGTGAGCTTCTTCTCCTTGGTGATGTTCACGTCCATGTCGTCGGCGCGCGAGTTCTCGCCCACGACCATGCCCTCGTAGACCTCGTCGGTCGGGTTCACGAAGAACGACATGCGCTCCTGCAGCGCGATCATCGCGAACGGGGTGGCGACGCCCGCGCGGTCGGCGACGATCGATCCGTTCTGGCGCGAGACGATCTGACCGGCCCAGTCGTCGTAACCGTGCGAGATGGCGTTGGCGATGCCGGTGCCGCGCGTGATCGAGAGGAACTGCGTGCGGAAGCCGATGAGACCGCGCGACGGCACGATGAACTCCATGCGGATCCAGCCCGTGCCGTTGTTGATCATGTTGTCCATGCGGCCCTTGCGCGCCGCCATGAGTTGCGTCACGGCGCCGAGGTGCTCCTCGGGCACGTCGATCGTGAGGTGCTCGTACGGCTCCTGGACCTTGCCGTCGGGGCCCTTGCGGGTGACGACCTGCGGCTTGCCGACGGTGAGCTCGAAGCCCTCGCGGCGCATGTTCTCGACGAGGATCGCGAGCTGCAGCTCGCCGCGGCCCTGCACCTCCCACGCGTCGGGGCGGCCGATGTCCTTCACGCGGATGGAGACGTTGCCGATGAGCTCGCGGTCAAGGCGGTCCTTGACCATGCGCGCCGTGAGCTTGTGGCCCTTGACCTTGCCCACCAGCGGCGAGGTGTTCGTGCCGATCGTCATCGAGATCGACGGCTCGTCGACCGTGATCTGCGGGAGCGGGCGGATGTCCTCCGGGTCGGCGATCGTCTCGCCGATCATGATGTCCTCGAAGCCCGCGATCACGGCGATGTCGCCGGGGCCGGCCTTCTCGGCCGGGTAGCGGTCGAGCGCCTTCGTCATGAGCAGCTCGGTGATCCGGGCGCTCTGCATCGTGCCGTCCTGACGCACCCACGCCACGGTCTGGCCCTTCTTCAGCTCGCCGTTGAAGATGCGCAGCAGCGCGAGGCGGCCGAGGAACGCGCTCGAGTCGAGGTTGGTGACCCACGCCTGCAGCGGGGCCTCGTCGTCGTATTCCGGCGCGGGCACGTGCTTGAGGATCGCCTCGAACAGCGGCTCGAGGTCGTCGTTGTCGGGCAGCGATCCGTCGGCGGGACGGTTGTGCGACGCGGCGCCGGCGCGGCCCGACGCGTAGACGACCGGGACCTCGAGCAGTGCGTCGACGTCGAGGTCGGGCACGACGTCGACGAGGTCGCTCGCGAGACCGAGCAGCAGGTCCTGGGCCTCGCCCTCGACCTCCTCGATGCGCGCGTCGGGGCGGTCGGTCTTGTTCACGAGCAGGATGACGGGCAGCTTCGCCTCGAGCGCCTTGCGCAGCACGAAGCGGGTCTGCGGCAGCGGGCCCTCCGAGGCGTCGACGAGCAGCACGACGCCGTCGACCATCGACAGGCCGCGCTCGACCTCGCCGCCGAAGTCGGCGTGGCCCGGGGTGTCGATCACGTTGATCGTGATCGGGGTGTCGGTGTGGGCACCGTTGTACGTGATCGCCGTGTTCTTGGCGAGGATCGTGATGCCCTTCTCACGCTCGAGATCGTTCGAGTCCATCGCACGCTCTTCGAGGTGCTCGTGCGAGCCGAACGACCCCGTCTGGCGCAGCATGGCGTCGACGAGGGTCGTCTTGCCGTGGTCGACGTGCGCGACGATCGCGACGTTGCGGAGGTCGGGACGGAGGGCGCGCGCCATGAAAGGGATCCTTGCGTTCTGTGGGATGTGCCCCGGAGGCGGGGCGTTCCATCCTATCGCGGCGTGGCTGGGCGGTCCGTGCGCACCGGCGGGGGTCCGCCTCGCGCCCGACGGCGCCGTCCGCTGACGCTCAGGCGGTGACGCTCAGGCGGTGACGCTCACGGCGATCGCGGCCCACACGACGAGCACGGCGAGCGACGCGACGCCGAGCAGGTCCCACGAGCGCACGATCCGGTCGTCCGGCGCGGCGGCGGCGTTGAGCTTCATCTCGCGCAGGATCTCGGCCTCGACGTCGGCGGGCCGATCCCGCATCCGGCCGCGCGGCCGGCGGGTGGGCACGCCCCACGCCTGGATGGTCTTGCCGCCGGCCGCGGCCGTGAGGCGCACCTCGAGCTGCCACCGCATGACGATGTCGTCGATCGCGCCCCACGGCACGCGCGTGATCCGCAGGATGTTGTGCACGGTGACGCCCGCCTCGTCGGCGACGACGTGCGGCGCGTAGACGAAGACGTAGATGAACCAGAGCAGGCCGAGCGGCCATGGTGCGATGAGGGCGGCTTGCTGCCAGCCCCCGCGGATCGCCGCATCGATGAGCAGGCCGACCACGAGCACGCCGGTGAGCGCGAGCCAGACCCGGCCCCAGGTGGGCCGGATCTCGCGCTTCAGCTCGTCGCCGGGTTCGTAGTCCGCGCCTGCTCCCGACACCGTCAGCGCCCCCCGAGCGGCAGCGTGGCGCCGGGGATCGCGTCGAGGAGGCGGCGCGTGTACGCCTCCTGCGGGTTGGCGAAGATCTCGTCCACGGTCCCCTGCTCCACGACCTTGCCCCGCTCCATGACGCACACCATGTCGGCGGCGACGCGCACGACCGCGAGGTCGTGCGTGATGAACAGGTAGGTCAGGCCGAGCTCGGCCTGCAGCTCGGCCAGCAGCGTGAGGATCTGATCCTGCACGAGCACGTCGAGCGCCGAGACCGCCTCGTCGAGCACGATGATGTCGGGCTTGAGCGCGAGGGCGCGCGCGATCGCGACGCGCTGGCGCTGGCCGCCCGACAGCTCGTTCGGGTACCGCATCGCCAGCTCGCGCGGCAGCGCCACCTGGTCGAGCAGCTCCAGCACGCGGGCGCGCTGGGACGCACCGTCCCCGACGCCGTGCACCTTCAGCGGCTCCGCGATGAGCGTGCCGATCGAGCGCAGCGGATCGAGCGAGCCGTACGGATCCTGGAACACCGGCTGCATGCGGCGGCGCAGGCCGAGCACATCGCGGCGCTTCAGCGTCGACGTGCTCACACCGTCGATCAGAACGTCACCGCTCGTCGGCTCCTCCAGCTGCAGCACCATCTTCGCGACGGTGGACTTGCCCGATCCGGACTCCCCCACCAGCGCGAGCGTCTTGCCGCGCGGGATCTGGAACGACACCCCGTCGACAGCCCGGAACGCCTCGCTCGAGAAGCCGCCCTTGCGGATGCGGTACTCCTTGACGAGATCGCGCACCTCGACGACCGGCGCCGCCTGCGCGAGCACCTCGGTCTCGGTGGTGACGTGCTCGACGCTCGCCTGGATGCGCTGCGAGGCGAGGCTGGGCGCCGCGGCCACGAGCCGCTGCGTGTACGGGTGCTGCGGGTCCTCGAGGATCTCGCGGCTCGGCCCCGACTCGACGACCTCGCCCTGATTCATCACGATGATGCGGTCGGCGCGCTCGGCGGCCAGGCCCAGGTCGTGCGTGATGAGCAGCACCGAGGTGCCCTTCTCGCGCGTGAGCGAGGCGAGGTGATCGAGGATCACGCGCTGCACCGTCACGTCGAGCGCGCTCGTCGGCTCGTCCGCGATGAGCAGCTTCGGGTCGGCCGCCAGGCCGATGCCGATGAGCGCGCGCTGGCGCATGCCGCCGGAGAACTGGTGCGGGAACTGGTGCAGGCGACGCTCGGCGTCCGCCAGCCCCGCCTGCTGCAGCACCTCGATCGCGCGGCGCTCGACCTCCTTGCGGCCGGTGGCGAGACCGTTCGCACGGATCGCCTCCTTGACCTGGAAGCCGATCGACCACACCGGGTTGAGGTTCGACATGGGGTCCTGCGGCACGTAGCCGATCTCGCGGCCGCGCAGGCGCTCCATGTCGCGGCGGCTCGCGCTCGTGAGCTCGCGGCCCTCGAGCGTGATGGTGCCGCCGGTGATCTCGCCCGTGCCGGGCAGCAGGTCGATCACGGCCGAGGCCGTGGTCGACTTGCCCGAGCCCGACTCGCCGACGATCGCGACCGTCTCGCCCGGGAAGACGTCCAGGTCGATGCCGTGCAGCACCTCGCGCTGCTTCTTGCCCGTGCCGAAGGCGACCTTCAGGCCGCGGATCTGCAGCAGTGCATCCGTCATGGGGATTCCTTCACTCATCGCTGTGCCCTCGCCTTCGGGTCGAGCGCGTCGCGCAGCATCTCGCCGAGCGTGATGAACGCGAGCACCGCGATCGTCAGCGCGAGCGACGGCCAGAACAGCGCCATCGGGGCGGTGCGCAGCGTGGCCTGCGCCTGGCTGATGTCGGCGCCCCACGAGACCGTGTTGCCGCCCAGGCCGACGCCGAGGAACGACAGGGTCGACTCCGCCACGATGGCGTGGCCGAGGCTGATCGTCGCCACGACGATGACCGGGGCCATCGCGTTGGGCAGCACGTGCACGAGCATCGTCTTGAAGCGCGACAGCCCGAGGGCGATCGACGCCATGACGTAGTCCGACTGCTTCACGCGCAGCACCTCGGCACGCACGATGCGCGCCGTCGAGGCCCACGAGAACCCGCCGATCGCGAAGGCGAGCGTGAGCTCGTTCCGCGCGCTCGACAGCACCGTCATCACGACGATCGCCGCGACGATGTAGGGGATCGTGAAGAAGATGTCGCCGATGCGCGAGAGCAGCGAGTCGAGCCAGCCGCCGTAGAAGCCCGCGAGGGCTCCCATGATGAGGCCGATCGCGGTGCCGATGAGCGTGGCCAGCAGGCCGACCACCATCGACGTGCGCGTGCCCCACACGAGGCGCGACCAGATGTCGCAGCCCTGGCGGTTGAACCCCAGCGGGTGGCCCGCCGCGGCGCCGCCGTTGCTGTTGGCCAGCTGGCAGGCGCCGCCGGAGGGCGCCACCTGCGTGAACATGCCCGGCGCGACCGCCATGATGATCACGACCGCGGCGAGGACCATCGAGATCCAGAACAGCGGGCGCTTGCGGACGTCTCGCCACGCGTCGAGCCACAGGTTGCTCTTGCGGGTGCTCAGGTGGACCTGGTCGACCTGGACCTGCGCCTCCTTCACGGGCGCCACGAAATGCGTACTACTTGACATAGCGGATCCTCGGGTCGAGCAGACCATAGAGCAGGTCGACGAGCAGGTTGATGAGGACGTACACGACGACGAAGATCGTCACGAACGACACCACGGTGGGCGTCTCGTGCTTGATGATCGCCGTGTACAGCTGGTTGCCGACGCCGGGCACGTTGAAGATGCCCTCCGTCACGGTCGCGCCGACCATGAGCACGCCGAACTGCGAGGCGGTGTCGGTGACCATCGGGATCATCGAGTTGCGCAGCACGTGCACGGGGATGACGCGCGAGCGCGACAGGCCCTTGCCGTAGGCGGTGCGCACCCAGTCCTGCTGCAGCGTCTCGATCGTCGACGCGCGGGTGAGGCGCATCATCGTGGCGTAGATGCTGAACCCGAGCACGATCGCGGGCAGCCACAGGCCGCCCCAGTCGTTGTCGCTGCCGACGGTCGGCTTGAACCAGCCCAGCTGCACGCCCAGGAAGAACTGGGCGGCGAAGGCGACGACGAACACCGGCACCGCGACGAACAGCAGCGCGAAGACGAGCATGAAGTGGTCGTAGACCGTGCCCTTCAGCAGCGCCGAGGTGAGGCCGATGACGATCGCGAGGATGAACGCGATCGCGACCGCCATGATCGCCAGGCGCAGGGTCACGGGGAACGTGCGGGCGAGCGTCTCGATCACCGGCTGGCCGTTGAAGCCCACGCCGAAGTCGAGGCGCAGGATCCCGCCGAGGTAGTTCAGGTACTGGACGATGAACGGCTGGTCGAGCAGGTAGCGCGCGCGGATCTGCTCCAGCAGCTGCGGCGGCGGCTGCTTGTCGCCGAACAGCGCGGCGATCGGGTCGCCGGGCATGGCGAAGACCATGAAGTAGATCAGCAGCGTGGCCCCGAGAAAGACGGGGATCACCTGCAGGATGCGTCTGAGGATGTAAGTGGCCACCCTCGTGCCTCCCTTCTGGGGATGACGAGGTCACACGACACGGAAGAAACCCTGGCCCGCGACTCGGGCGAGGAGCACAGCAGAAAGCGGGTCCTTCGGGGGACCCGCTCGGCCATCCTCCGCTCCCGAAACTGGGAGAACGGTGTGCCGGCGACATGGTGCGAGGCGGTGGCGTGTACGCCACCGCCTCGCAGCGGATCATCTCAGGCCCGGTCAGCCCTTGGTGATGTTGTAGTGCAGCGGCACCGAGTTCCAGCCGAACTCGACGTTGTCGACCGTGTCGGCCCAGCCGCCGGTGACGTTCGAGTACCACAGCGGGGTGGCGGGCAGATCCTGGAGGAGGATCTCCTGCGCCTGCTGGAACAGCGCGTTCGCCTCGTCCGGGTCGGTCGCGCTGATGCCCTGCGACAGCAGCTCGTCGAACTCGGGGTTCGAGTAGTCGCCGTCGTTCGATCCGGCGTTGGTCGCGTAGAGCGGGCCGAGGAAGTTGTACAGGCCCGGGTAGTCGGCCTGCCATCCCGTGCGGAACGCCGTCGTGATGGTGCGGTTTGTGACCTCTTCGCGCAGACCGGCGAAGTCGGGGTACGGCGCACCGGCCGCGTCGATGTCGAGCGTGCCGGCGATCGAGTTGGCGACCGCGTCGACCCAGCCCTGGTGGCCGCCGTCCGAGTTGTAGGCGATCTCGAACGTGCCCTCCCACGGGCTGATGGCGTCGGCCTCGGCCCACAGCTCCTGCGCGCGCTCGGGGTTGTACTCCAGCACCTCGGCGCCCTCGAGCTCCTCGCTCCAGCCGTCGATCACGGGCGACGTGAAGTCGCTGGCCGGCGTGCGGGTGCCCTGGAAGATCACGTCGGTGATCTCCTCGCGGTTGATCGCCATCGAGATGGCCTGACGGCGCAGCACGCCCTCCTCGCCCTCGAAGTGCGGGAGGTACTCGGGGATCGTGAACGACTGGAAGATCGCGGCGGGCTGGTTGACCCAGTTGTCGCCGAGCTCGTCCTGGTACGTCTCGAGAGCGGCCTCGGGGATCTGGTCGAGCACGTCGAGCTCGCCCGAGAGCAGGTCGGCGTAGGCGGCGTCCTGCGAGGCGTAGAAGCGGATGTCGAGGCCGTCGTTCTGCGGCTCGCGCGGGCCCTCGTACTCCTCGTTCACGACGAGCGAGATGCCCTCGTCGTGGACCCAGGCGTCCTCGCTGGCCAGCTTGTACGGGCCGTTGCCGATGGGCGACTCGCCGAAGGCCTCCATGTCCTCGAACGCGACGTCCGGGAGCGGGTAGAAGGCCGAGTAGCCGAGGCGCTGAGCGAAGTCGGTGGCCGGCTTGTTGAGCGTGATCGTGAAGGTGTACTCGTCGACCTGCTGCAGGCCCGAGAGCTCCTCGACGTTCTCGTCCCAGCTGAAGCCCTCGATGTCCTCGAAGAAGTAGCTCGAGAGCTGCTGGTTGTCGAGCGCGGCGCCGTAGTTCCACGCCTTGATGAAGTTGTCGGCCGTGACCTCTTCACCGTCGGTGAAGGTCAGGCCCTCCTTGATCTTGACGGTGAGCTGCGTCGGCGAGTCGACCGTGATCGACTCGGCGACCTCGTTCTCGACCGAGCCGTCGGCGTTGTACGAGATCAGACCCGAGAAGATGCTGTCGAGGATCTTGCCGCCGCCGACCTCGTTGGTGTTGGTCGGGATCAGCGGGTTCTGCGGCTCCGTGCCGTTGGTGGTGACGATCGCGTCGCCGCCGGCGCCGTTGCCGCCGTCGCCGCTGCCACCATCGCCGCTCGCGCACCCGGCGAGCAGCATGCCGCCGAGGCCGAGCAGCGCGACGCCCGAAAGGGCGACCTTGTTGCGCTTCATTGGGTTTTTCCTCCAGGGAAGGGATTGAGCCTGCCCACTCGGGCGCAGGCGATAGCGACGACGATAGGCACGGTGCGACCATCGCACCAACTCGCATCGCGAACTGTTACATCGCCGTAACGCGCGCACACGGCCGCTGAGCATTCTGCTGACGGCCTGCGCGTGTGGCACGCTGGCGGGGTGGCGCGCGCACGGCTGTGGTGGGAAATCGGCATCGTCCTGGCGCTTTCGCTCGGACAGTCCGCGCTGTACTCGGTGCTCTCGCTCGTGCGCGCGCTGACGCGCGCGCCGCTTTCCGAGCAGTCGGCGGCGCTGAACCCGTCGCGGGCGGACGACGCCGTGTGGGACGCGGTCTACCGCGTGCTCGACGTCTTCTTCGACCTCGCCCTCGTCGCGCTCGTCGTGTACCTCCTGTGGGAGCCGGGCCGCAGCGCGCTGCGCCGCATCGGGCTCGACTTCTCCCGCTTCGGGCGCGACCTCGGCCTCGCCGTCGCGCTGCTCGCCGCGATCGGGGTGCCGGGGGCGGCCCTCTACGCCGGCTCGCGCGCGCTGGGCCTGACCGTGCAGGTGCAGGCGGCCGGGCTCGACGCCGCCTGGTGGACGATCCCCCTCCTGCTGCTGTCGGCGCTGCGCGCCGGGCTGCTCGAGGAGGTCATCCTGAACGGCTACCTCGGCGAGCGCTTGCGCGAGCTGGGCTGGCGCCCGTGGACCACGATCCTCGCGATCGCCCTGCTGCGCGGCGCCTACCACGCGTACCAGGGCCCGGCGATGATGCTCGGGAACGTCGTGATGGGCGTCGTCTTCGCGTGGGTGTACCTGCGCTGGCGGCGCGTCATGCCCCTCGTGATCGCACACACGCTCATCGACGCCATCGCCTTCGTGGGCTACCCCCTCTTCGCCCCCTACCTTCCCTAGCGGCTCGGACCGGAGGAGATCCGCAAGTCTGTGCCAAGTCCGGGCGCTCGAACGGCCGGATTCGGCACAGACTTGCGGACTCGCCGCGCCCCGACTCGTCCCCAGCCCGGCGGAGGAGCGGATCGGTTCACAGATCGAGCGCCAGGAGACCGGCGCGCGGAAGGCGCTGGGACCGTGGAAGGCATGACAAGCCCGACTGCCGACGTCCTCGCCGCCTCGCTGCAGCCCAGCCCCGTGCCGCTTCTGCGGCGTTCGGATGACCGTTCGATGCGCCGCGACATCGAATCGCGAACGCTCCACCGGGTTCGCGCAGGAGTGTTCGCGCCCGCGGAACAGTGGGCCGCTCTGCCGCCCTGGCAGAAGTACCTTGCTCGCATCCACGCGCTGGCCCTGAAGCGCCCGGCCGTCGTGTTCACCCACGAGTCAGCCGCCGCGCTGTGGGGGCTACCCGTGCTCGGCGATCTCCGCACGATCCATGTGCTCGTCGCTCGCAAGGGCGATGCCCGCCGCGTGGGTAACGTCCAAGGGCACCACGCTGTCGAGGAGCCGGACCTCGCCGACAGCCTCGGCGTCTGCGCGACGACGGCGGTCGCGACTGCCGTCGACCTCGCGCGCAGCCGCCATCCCGCCTACGGGCTCACGGTGGCCGACGCGCTCCTCCGTACGGGGGCGTGCTCGCGCGAGCGCCTGCTGCTGGCGAATGACGCGCGTCGCAGCGGGCGCGGACGGGCCGTCGCAGCCTGGCCTCTCGAACATGCAACTCCGCTCTCCGAGTCCGTCCTCGAGTCGATCAGCCGCGCTGCGATCGAGTGGCTGGGGCTCCCGATCCCCCGCCTGCAATCGCGCTTCGTGATCGATGGCGCTGAGTACCGCGCCGACTTCGAGTGGCCCGATCAGCAGGTGATCGGCGAGGCCGACGGCGACACGAAGTACGCCATCGGCGACGCGGCGGATGCCGTCATCCGGGAGAAGAAGCGGGAGGATGCGCTGCGCCGCTCGATGCGCGGTTTCGCCCGCTGGGGCTGGAACGAGTTGCGGGCGCCCGAGCGTCTCGGTCTGGCGCTGGAGGCGGCCGGCGTGCCGGTGGTCCGCCCGCCCCGCACCACGCATCTGCACGGTCTCGCGCAGCTGCTCAACCGCTGAGTCCGCAAGTCTGTGCCAAATCCGCGCCGAGTACCGTACGGACTTGGCACAGACTTGCGGATTAAGGGTTGCGCGGCTCGAGGCGGGACTCGAGGCCGCGGCGCACCTGCGGCCACTCGGTCGCGAGGATCGAGTACACCATCGTGTCGCGCCACGTGCCGTCGGGCATGCGCAGGTGACTGCGCAGCACGCCGTCGAGGCGGGCGCCCAGCCGCTCGATCGCGGCGCGGGAGCGGTGGTTGTGCCAGTGGGTGCGGAGCTCGACGCGCACGCAGCCGAGGTCGTCGAACGCGCGGGCGAGCAGCAGCAGCTTGGCTGCGGGATTGATGCCGGTGCCGTGCGCGTCGGCACGCAGCCAGGTGTATCCGATCTCCACGCGCAGATCGGCGGGCGAGACGCTGCAGATCGAGGTCATCCCGATCGCCCGGCCGGTGGCGGGCTCGACGACGGCCCAGGGCGCCATCTCGCCCGCCGCCTGCCGCGCGAGGCGGCGCTCGATCTCGGCGGGGACCTCGTCGGGCGCCGGAAGTCGCGAGAACCAGGTGCGGCGCCACAGGTCGTCGAAGGCGACCGCCTCCGCGAGGTCGGGGGCGTGCTCCGGACGAAGCGGCTCCAGCCGCACGATGTCGTTGTGCAGGACGGGTGTGTCGACGAAGGTCACCGCTCGAGCCTAGAGGCGGTCGCGGGCGACGGGAGCGTGCGGCGGGTCAGTCGTCGAGGAGCCAGTGGTGGCGCATCATGAGGGCGCGGTCGATCGCGGCGATCGGGCCGAGGACGGCCGCCGGCGCGGTCATCCATTCGGGGAAGCGGATCGGGGAGGCCTGCGGCAGGTCCGCTCCGGTGATCTCCGCGAGCCAGGGCAGGCCGACGTCGAGCAGCTCGGTCACGCCGACGAGCAGCGCGACGACGAGCACCGTCCACGACACCGCCGACACCGCCCGGCTCGCGGTCGGGTGCCGGGCGTCGACCTCCTGCCGCCACCGCTCGAGCGTCTCGGTACCCGGCTCGAGCCGCCGCTCGACACCGTCGGCCACGAGCCGCGCGCGCTTGAGCCCGTAGAGGCTGAAGGCGACCTCCACGCGCCCACCCGGCACCTCGAACGCCGCCGGCGAGGACTGCGTCGCGGTGTGCTGGCCGTCGATGTAGAGGCGCACGCGCTCGTCGAGATCGAAGTAGTCCACCGCGACGTCGTAGCGCCTTCCCGCGTGGTCGATGCCGAACGTGCTGTGCCAGAGCCTGCGGATGCCGCGCGCCCGTGGCAGCGCGCTGCCGTCGCCGGGCTCCTCCTTCTTCCCCATCACCCCCGAGATCAGGGCACGGCCGCGGGTCGCCGCGGGGGCTCCTAGGCTGGGGGCATGGCGACGCCCGACTTCATCCTGCGGCTGCGCGAGCGGATCGGGCACGATCCGCTCTGGCTCACCGGCGTCACGGCCGTCGTCGTGAGGGACGACGCGGTGCTGCTCGTGGAGCGCGCCGACAACGGCCGCGTCACGCCCGTCACGGGGATCGTCGATCCCGGCGAGGAGCCGGCCGTCGCGGCCGTGCGCGAGACGCTCGAGGAGGCCGGCGTCGTCGCCGATCCCGAGGCCCTCGTGTGGGTGCACGCGCTGCCGCCCATGCGGTACGCGAACGGCGACGTCGCGCAGTACCTCGACATCACCGTCCGCTGCCGCTGGGTGTCGGGCGATCCGCACCCCGCCGACGGCGAGAACGTGCGGGCCTGGTGGTGCCCGATCGACCGGCTGGCCGACGAGCGGATGAGCGACGACATGCGCGAGCGGATCCGCGTGGCGCTCGAGCACCCCGGATCGGCGCGCTTCGAGACGACGACCGGCCTCGAGAACGCGGCGGAGCCGGCGTGAGCGCGCATCACGCGCTCGACCACGCCGCGCGCGTCGTCACCGTCAGCGCCGTCGTGCTGCGGCACCCGGAGACCGGCGACATCCTGGCCGTGCGCAAGCGCGGCACGACCACGTTCATGCAGCCGGGCGGCAAGCCCGAGCCGGGCGAGTCGGCGCTCGACGCGGCCGTGCGCGAGCTGCGCGAGGAGCTGCAGGTGGAGCTGGATCCGGATCGGATGACGCTGCTGGGCACCTTCGACGCGCCGGCGGCGAACGAGTCGGGATGGACGGTGCGCGGCACGGTGTTCGTGCACCCGCCCGTGTCGGGGATCCGCCCGGCCGCCGAGATCGAGGAGATCCGCTGGGTGCCGGAGATGGCCGAGCCGGCAGGAGACCTCGCCCCGCTCATGATGACGAGGATCCTGCCGGCCCTGCGCGCGGCCGGGCTCTAGCCGGAGCAGCCGATCAGGCGAAGGCCTCGATCGGCGGGCACGCGCACACGAGGTTGCGGTCGCCGTAGGCCTGATCGATCCGGCGCACCGGCGGCCAGTACTTGGCCGCCGTGATGCCGGCCGGGAAGACCGCCTCCTCGCGCGAGTACGGGTGATCCCACTCGCCCACGAGCGCGGCGGCGGTGTGCGGCGCGTTCACGAGCGGGTTGTCGCCCGCCGGCCACTCCCCCGCGGCCACGCGCTCCGCCTCGGCTTTGATCGCGATCATCGCCTCGACGAAGCGGTCGAGCTCGGCGCGGTCCTCCGACTCCGTCGGCTCGACCATGAGCGTGCCCGCCACGGGGAACGACATGGTCGGGGCGTGGAAGCCGTAGTCGATGAGCCGCTTGGCGACGTCGTCGTTCGAGATACCCGTGACCGCCTTGAGCGGGCGCAGGTCGAGAATGCACTCGTGCGCCACCCGTCCCTCGGCGCCTGTGTACAGCACCGGGTAGTGCTCGCCCAGGCGCGCGGCGATGTAGTTGGCACCGAGCACCGCGGCGTCGGTCGCCTCCGTGAGGCCCTCGAGCCCCATCATCCGGATGTACGCCCACGAGATCGGCAGGATCGACGCGGATCCGTACGGTGCGGACGACACCGGGCCGATGCCCTCGGTCGCATCCTGCGCGAGCGGGTGGTTCGGCAGGAACGGCGCGAGGTGCGTCTTCGCCGCCACCGGGCCGACGCCCGGGCCGCCGCCGCCGTGCGGGATGGCGAACGTCTTGTGCAGGTTGAGGTGCGACACGTCGCCGCCCAGGTCGCCGAAGCGGGCGTGGCCGAGCAGGGCGTTGAGGTTGGCGCCGTCGATGTACACCTGGCCGCCGGCCTCGTGCACCGCGGCCGTGATCTCGAGCACGTCGGCCTCGTACACGCCGTGCGTGGACGGGTAGGTGATCATGAGCGCGGCGAGCGTATCGGCGTGCTCGGCGATCTTCGCGCGCAGGTCGCCGAGGTCGACGTTGCCGAGCTCGTCGCAGGCCACGACGACCACGCGCATGCCGGCCAGCACCGCCGAGGCGGCGTTCGTGCCGTGTGCCGACGACGGGATCAGGCAGACGTCGCGGTGCTCGTCGCCGCGCGAGAGGTGGTAGCCGCGGATCGCGAGGAGCCCGGCGAGCTCGCCCTGCGAGCCGGCATTCGGCTGCAGCGAGACGGTGTCGTAGCCCGTGAGGTCGGCGAGCCATCCCTCCAGCTGGTGGATGAGCTCGAGCGAGCCGGCCACGTCCTCCCGCGGTGCGAACGGGTGGATCCGCGAGAACTCCGGCCACGACACCGCCGCCATCGCGGTCGCGGCGTTGAGCTTCATCGTGCAGGAGCCCAGCGGGATCATGCCGCGGTCGAGCGCGTAGTCGCTGTCGGCGAGGCGCTTGAGGTACCTCATCATCGCCGTCTCGGAGTGGTGCGTACGGAAGACGGGGTGCGTGAGGATCTCGTCGCGGCGGAACAGCTCGCGCGGGATGCCGGAGTCGCGCATCGACACCATCCGCACGGTGCCGCCGAGCGGGCGCCCGAACGGCGCGTCCGGCGCCACGCCGAACGCCTCCCGAACGGCGGCGACGTCGGCATCCGTCGTCGCCTCGCCGACCGAGATGCCCACGGTGTCCTCGTCGACGAGGTGCAGCAGCACGCCGCGCTCGCGCGCGTTCGCGACGACCTCCGCGGCGCGCCCGGGCACGCGGGCGCGGATCGTGTCGAAGAACTGCTCGTGCAGGATCTCGACGCCACCCGAGGCGAGCTGCTGCTTCAGCACACCGGTGCGCATCGCGATGCCCGAGGCGATCGACCGCAGCCCCTCCGGGCCGTGGTACACGGCGTACATCGCCGCCATGACGGCCAGCAGCACCTGCGCCGTGCAGATGTTGCTCGTCGCCTTCTCGCGGCGGATGTGCTGCTCGCGCGTCTGCAGCGCGAGGCGGTAGGCGGGGGCACCGTCGGCGTCGACCGAGACGCCGACGAGGCGACCGGGCAGCTGGCGCTCGAGGCCCTGGCGCACGGCCATGTAGCCGGCGTGCGGGCCGCCGAAGCCGAGCGGCACGCCGAAGCGCTGCGTCGAGCCCACGACGATGTCGGCGCCCATCGATCCGGGCGAGGCGAGGACCACGAGCGCCATGATGTCGGCGGCGACGACGGCCTGGCCGCCCGCCGCGTGCACGGCGTCGATGACGGCGGAGGGATCCCACACGCGCCCCGAGGCGCCGGGGTACTGGATGAGCGCGCCGAACAGCTCGGCCGGCAGCGCCTCGCCGCCGGCGAGGTCGACCTCGACGAGCTCGATGCCGACCGCCTCGGCACGCACGGCGAGCACGGCCTTCGTCTGCGGGAGGGCGTCGGCGTCGACGGCGAACACGTTCGATCCGCCCCGGACGGCGCGGCGCGCGAGCAGCATGCCCTCGGCGACCGCTGTGGACTCGTCGAGCATCGACGCGTTCGCGACGGGAAGCCCCGTGAGGTCGCCCACCATCGTCTGGAAGTTCAGCAGCGCCTCCAGGCGGCCCTGCGAGATCTCCGGCTGGTACGGCGTGTAGGCCGTGTACCAGGACGGGTTCTCGAACACGTTGCGCTGGATCACGCTCGGCGTGATCGTGTCGCTGTAGCCGAGGCCGATCATCGGCGAGAGCACCCGGTTCTTCGCGGCGAGGGCGCGCAGCTCGGCCAGGGCCTCGGCCTCGCTCACCCCGCGGACGGGGATCGCACCGGAGGTCGCCCCGTCGGCGCGGATGGCGGCCGGGATCGCCTGGGCGACGAGCGGATCGGTGAGCTCGCGGGTCTCGGCGATCTCCTCGCGCACGCTCAGGCCGAGCGCCTCGACCATCGCGCGACGGTCGGCCTCCGACGTGCCGATGTGGCGACGCAGGTAGTCGCTCACGCGGCGCCGCCCGTGAGCGCCTCGTACGCCGCCCGATCCATGAGGCCGGTCAGCGGCTGGCCCGACAGCTGCACGCGCACGAGCCATCCCTTGCCGTACGGGTCCTGGTTGACGAGCGACGGGTCGGCGTCGACCTCGCCGTTCAGCGCGATCACCTCGCCGTCGACGGGGGCATAGAGCTCCGAGACCGACTTGGTCGACTCGATCTCGCCCATCACCTGGCCGGCCGTGAGCGCGGCGTTGTCGGCGGGCAGGTCGACGTAGACGACGTCGCCGAGCTGGTCGGCGGCGTAGTCGGTGATGCCGATCGTCGCGACGTCGCCGTCGACGGCGACCCACTCGTGCTCGGCGGTGTACTTGAGGGCGGCGAGGTCGGTCATGAGTTCCTCCGGTAGAAGGGCAGGGCGGCGACGGCAGCGGGGATGCGCGTGCCGCGGACGTCGATGGTCAGGTCGGTGGCGGAGGCGGCGTCCGGGCGGACGTACGCCATGGCGATGGGGTGGCCGAGGGTGGGGCTGAGGGCGCCGCTCGTGAGCTCGCCGACGCGCTCGTCGCCGCGATAGACGGGGTAGCCGGCGCGCCCGGCGCGGCGGCCCTCCGTCGTCAGGCCCACCAGGACCGGCGCCTCGGGGCGCGGTTCCTTCGCCGCCTCGCCGATGAAGCCGGTCTTGTCGGCCGGGATCACGCGACCGAGCCCGGCCTGCGCCGGGACGACGTCGCGCGAGAGCTCGTGGCCGTACAGCGGCATGCCCGCCTCGAGGCGCAGCGTGTCGCGCGCGGCGAGCCCGGCGGGCACGAGCCCGTGCGGCTCGCCCGCGGCGAGCAGCGCGCGCCAGAGGGCGGCGGCGCGGCTGACGGGGATCATCAGCTCGAAGCCGTCCTCGCCGGTGTAGCCGGTGCGCGCGATGAGCAGCGGCGCCCCGTCGAAGCGCGCGCTCGCCCAGGCGTAGTACCGCTGCTCGCCCCAGGGGGTGTCGAGCTCGGCGATACCGGGGGTCGCCTCGAGGATCGCCTGGGCCGCAGGGCCCTGCACGGCGAGGAGGGCGTGCGCGTCGGTGACGTCCTCGACCGTGACCTCGAGCGGTCTCGGCTCGCTGCCCTCGCTCGACCCGTCTCCGCTCCGCGGCTGCGCCGCTCCGGTCGACAAGCGGAAGGCCGACGCGCGCTCCTGCAGCGCCTGCGCCACCGCATCGCGGTTGCCGGCGTTGGCGACGACGAGGAAGCGGTCGTCCGCGAGCCGGTAGACGATGAGGTCGTCGATGATCCCGCCGTCCTCGGCGAGGATCATCGTGTACTTGGCCTTGCCGACGGCGAGCGCCGACAGCCGGCCCGCGAGCGCGAAGTCGAGGAATGCCCCGGCGCGCTCACCCGTGACGAGGATCTCGCCCATGTGAGAGATGTCGAACAGCCCGGCGGCGGTGCGCACGGCGTGGTGCTCGGCGAGGTCCGAGCCGTACCGGACCGGCATCATCCAGCCGCCGAAGTCGGTGAAGCTCGCGCCGAGCGCCTCGTGCTCGGCGCGCAGCGGGGTGTCGCGCGGGGCGACGGGCGGTGACTCCATGCGGGGCTCCCTGAGTCCGGCACGCGCCGAGCGGCGCCGTGCGAACTCCCCCTCTGTCATCGGCCTGAGAGTTTCGACGGGCCGAGCCCGTCTTTCACCGTCGGCGGGAGCGTGGGCTCCGCTTTCCAGAGTGGCCCGATCTGCGCGGTACGCATACCTGAGAGATTGGCGGGGAGGCTTGCTCCTTCGGTGCCCGGCGCGAGGACCGGGGCTCTCCCGCGACAGATCATGGGGCCCGTGTGCTGTTGTGGCTCCATGCTAGGCCACGCACGTTTCGCGCGGACGACGGAACGCGCCGTCACACAGCGTCACGCGGATTCGGCGGATCGGAGCGGATCGGGGAGGATCGAAGGGTCGACACCACCGGCGGAGCGGCGCGCCGGCGGCGTGCCGCGATCTGAAGCAGGCACATGATCACCATCTCCCACCTCGTCAAGAGCTACGGCCCCACGCGCGCCCTCGACGACGTCTCGCTGACCGTCGAGCGCGGCGAGATCTTCGGCGTCGTCGGCACGTCCGGCGCCGGCAAGTCCACCCTCATCCGGGCTGTGAACGGCCTCGAGAAGCCCGACTCCGGCACGGTCGAGGTCGACGGCAGGGCCATCACCGGCCTGAGCGGCGCCGCGCTGCGCGAGGCGCGCCACGGCATCGGCATGATCTTCCAGCACTTCAACCTGCTCTCGCGGCGCACGGTCGCCGGCAACGTCTCGCTCGCGCTCGAGGCGCAGGGCCTCGGCCGCGCCGCCCGCCGGGCGCGCGTCGCCGAGATCCTCGACCTCGTCGGCCTGGCCGACCGCGCCGGCCACTACCCGGCCCAGCTCTCGGGCGGGCAGAAGCAGCGCGTCGGCATCGCCCGCGCGCTCGCGACGAACCCGAAGGTGCTGCTGAGCGACGAGGCCACGAGCGCCCTCGACCCCGAGACGACCGCGAGCATCCTCGCCCTGCTGCAGCGCCTCAACCGCGAGCTGGGGCTGACGATCCTGCTCATCACGCACGAGATGGACGTCGTCAAGCAGATCTGCACGTCGGCCGCGCTCATGCAGAGGGGCCGGATCGTCGAGGCGGGCCGGCTGCGCGAGCTGCTGCGCACGCCCGGATCCGTCATCGCCCGTCAGCTGTTCCCGCTGGGCGAGGCGCCCGCCACGCCGGGTTCGACCGTGCTCGACCTGACGTTCACGGAGCTGACGGCACAGGATCCCGTGATCGCGCGGCTCGCGCGCGAGCAGGGGCTCGACATCGGACTGCTCGGCGCGGCGATCGAGACGATCGACGGCGTGCAGTCGGGCCGCACGCGCCTCGAGCTGCCCGCGGGCGCCGACGTGGCGCGCGCGATCGCGTCCCTGCGCGAGCAGGGCATCGTCGTCGAGGAGGTGGCCGCGTGATCGACGTGAACGCGCCGGATTTCTGGCCCACGCTGTTCGCCAACCTCTGGAAGGCGACGCTCGAGACGCTCTACATGGTCGGCGCCACGATGGTCGTCACCTTCGTGATCGGCCTCGTGCTGGGCGTGCTGCTCGTGGCGACCGATCGCGGCGGCGTGCTGGAGCGCCCCTTCGGCAGCCGCGCCGCGGGACGGGCGATCAACATCGTCCTGTCGGTCGTCGTGAACATCACGCGCTCGATCCCGTTCCTCATCCTCATGATCGCGCTCATCCCGTTCACGTTCCTCGTGCTGGGCACGTCGTTCGGGTCGACGGCGGCGATCGTGCCGCTGTCGATCTCGGCGATCCCGTTCTTCGCGCGGCTCGCGGAGATCGCGCTGCGCGAGGTGCCGGACGGGCGGATCGAGGCGGCCGAGGCGCTCGGCTGCACCCGCTGGCAGATCCTCACGAAGGTGCTCGTGCCCGAGTCGCTGCCCGCGATGATCCGCGGCTTCGCCACGACCGTCGTCTCGATCATCAACTTCTCCGCGATCGCCGGCACGATCGGCGCCGGCGGGCTCGGCGACCTCGCCGTGCGCTACGGCCACCAGCGCTACAGCACGGAGTACATCATCTGCGTGGTCATCGTGCTCGTCGTGCTCGTGCAGGGACTGCAGACGCTCGGCGAGTGGCTGGCCAAGCGCCTCGACCACGAGCGCTCCGCCGGTCGCGCCGCCGTCACCGTCGTCGTGGCCTCCTGATCCTTCTCACCGCCCCACCGAAAGGCACCACCATGTCCCGATTCACCCGCTCCGCGGCCGCCGTCACCGGCGTCGCCGCGCTCGCCCTGGGCCTGACGGCCTGCGGCGGATCCTCCGACGCCGAGGGCGAGGGCCTCGGCACGATCTCGGTCGGCGCCACCGCCGTGCCGGCCGGCGAGCTGCTGCAGTTCGTCGCCGACGAGCTGGCCCCCGCCGAGGGCCTGACGATCGAGATCCAGGAGTACAGCGACTACAACACCCCCAACCCGGCGCTGTCGCAGGGTGCGAACGACGCGAACCTCTTCCAGCACGGGCCGTTCCTCGACCTCTACAACGAGGACGCGGGCGACGACCTCGTCAATGTCGGCCCCGTGTACCTGCCGCCGCTGGCGCTGTACTCGGAGAGCGTCGAGTCGCTCGAGGACCTGCCGGAGGGCGCGACGATCGCGCTGCCGAACGACGCCTCGAACGAGTCGCGCGCGCTGCTGCTGCTCGCCTCGGCCGGCCTCATCGAGACGACCGACGCGCCCACGACGATCAGCGACATCACGGCGAACCCGAAGGGCTTCGAGTTCAGCGAGATCGACGCCGCCACGCTGCCGGCCGCGCTGCAGCAGATGGACGCCGCCGTCGTCAACTTCAACTTCGCCTCGGCCGCGGGCATCTCCAGCGACCTGCAGCTGCTGAGCGAGGGCCAGGACAGCGAGTACTTCAACATCCTCGCCACGCGCCCGGAGCTCGAGGACGACCCCCGCGTCGAGAAGCTCTACGAGCTGCTCACGTCGGACGAGACGAAGGCGTGGATCGAGGAGACCTACGACGGTCTCGTGATCCCGGCCGAGTGATCTCAGCAGTGTGATCGCCGCCGAGTGATCCCGGCCAATCCGGACCTGCCCGCCGACGCGGATACCCTCGTAGCGTGAGTGAGGGTATCCGCGTCGCGGTCTCGACCGTGATCTTCTCCCTGCGGTCGCGCCCGGAGGCCCCCGACGCGCTCATGCTGCCGCTCGTGCGGCGCACGCGAGACCCGTTCCGCGGCGACTGGGCGATCCCGGGCGGCTGGCTGCGCGAGGACGAGGGGCTCGACGACGCCGCGGCGCGCACTCTCGACGGGACGACGGGGCTGAGCGCCAGCTACCTCGAGCAGCTCTACGCGTTCGGCGACGTCGACCGCTCCCCCGGCCGCGTCGTCTCGATCGCGTACTGGGCGCTGCTGCGTCAGGACCTCGTCGACGCGCAACTGTCCTCGCGCCCCGCGCCCGAGAACGTCGCGTGGTTCGACGTCGACGCGCTGCCCGCGCTCGCGTTCGACCACGACCGGATCGTCGCGTACGCGCTGTGGCGGCTACGCAACAAGGTGGCCTACAGCCGCATCGCGGCCGGCCTGCTGCCCGACGAGTTCACGCTGACCGAGCTGCGCGAGGTGTACGAGGCGGTGCTCGGGCGGCGCCTGGATCCGTCGAACTTCCGCCGCCTCATCGAGGGCTCCGAGGCGCTCGTGCCCACCGAGTCGTTCCGCACGGGCAAGCACCGCCCCGCCCGGCTGTTCCGCTACAACGCCGAGGTGGCGCTGGCCGAGAACGGTCCCCTCGCGTGAGCGGCGCGGCGGTCACGGTGATCGTGGCCGGCTGGAACATCGCCCCCTACGCCGACGAGGCACTGACCTCGCTGCGCGCCCAGACCCGCGAGGACTGGCGCGCGATCCTCGTCGACGACGGCTCGGACGACGGCACCGGGGCGGACTTCGACGGCTTCGCGGCGCTCGATGCGCGCTTCACCGTCGTGCACCACCCGGAGCGGCGCGGACTGGGCGCGGCGCGCAACGCCGGGCTGGAACGGATCGACACCCCCTTCGTCGGCTTCCTGGACGCCGACGATGTGATGGAGCCCGACGCGCTCGCCCTGCTCGTGGGCGCGCTCGAGCGCAGCGGCAGCGACATCGCCGTCGGCGCCTATCGGCGGCTGCGCCCCGCCACGCGCGGCTACCTGCTCGGCGACGTGCAGCCGTGGGTCGCCGCCTCGACCGCGCCACCGCGCGCGGGCGCGACGCTGGCGGAGCATCCGGAGGTCGTCAACAACATCGTCGCGTGGTCGAAGGTCACCCGCGCCGAGATGTGGCGCGGGCTGCGATTCCCGGCGGGGCTGTACGAGGATCAGCTCATCGCGCAGGAGCTGTACACGCGGGCGCGGCGGATCGACACGGTCGCCGATCCCGTCGTGCGCTGGCGGGTGCGCCCGGACGGATCGTCGATCACCCAGGGCGAGGCCCGCATCGAGGTGCTCCGCGCGGTGCTGGCCGCCATGCGCGCCGGTCTCGAGGTGCTGCGCGAGCGCGGCCCGGAGGTCGCGGTCCTCGCGCGCGCCTCCACGATCCTCGGCATGGACGTGCCGCGTCTCGGGGGGCACGCGCTCGACCACCCCGATCCCGCGTACCCGGCCGAGCTGGAGGCGTTCCGCCGCGAGGTCGCCGCGCTGCTGCCCTGATCGGGCATCAGGCCTCGGGCACCTCCGGATCGGCGGGCGGGAGCGCGATGGCGCCGGTCGCGAGCGCGGTCCCCTCCGCGGCGGGCTCGTCGGGAGCGCGGTCGGCGCGGCGCCCGGCCTCGGCCGGTCCCTCCTCCGCGGCGACCTCCGCCTCGATCTCGTCCTCCGTCTCGAGCACCCGCGTGGAGGCAAGCTGCTCGGCCGCCAGCTCGGCGTACAGCCCGCCGCGCGCCAGCAGCTCGGCGTGCGTGCCCGACTCGACGATCCGGCCCGCCTCGACCACGTGGATCACGTCGGCGTCGATGACGGTCGAGAGCCGGTGCGCGATCGACAGGGTCGTGCGGCCGCGCGCGGCCGCCTCCAGCGCCTCCTGCACGATCCGCTCCGACACCGTGTCGAGCGCACTCGTGGCCTCGTCCAGCAGCAGCACGGGCGGGTCCTTCAGCAGCACGCGCGCGATGGCGATGCGCTGCTTCTCGCCGCCCGAGAGGCGGTAGCCGCGCTCCCCCACCACCGTGTCGTAGCCGTGCTCGAAGCCCGCGATGACGTGGTGGATGTTCGCCTGGCGGCACACCTCCTCGATCTCGGCGTCGCTCGCGTCCGGCTTGGCATAGCGCAGGTTCTCGCGGATCGTCGCGTGGAAGAGGTAGGTCTCCTGCGACACGATGCCGACGTGGTCGATGATCGACTCCTGCCGCAGCGCGCGCACGTCCGCGCCCGCGAAGAGCACCGATCCGGACGAGGCCTCGTACAGCCGCGGCGTGAGGTACAGCACGGTGGTCTTGCCCGCGCCGCTCGGCCCCACGAACGCCACCTGCTGGCCGGGCTCGGCGACGAAGCTCACGCCGTCGAGGGTGGGGCGCGAGTCGCCCGACGCGTCCGGGTAGCGGAAGGTCACGTCGCGGAACTCGATCCGCCCCAGCGGCCCGGGTGCGTCGGCGACGGAGATCGCGCCGGGGGCGTCGGTGATGGCGGGCTTCAGGTCGAGGTACTCGAAGATGCGCGCGAACAGCGCGGCCGAGGTCTGCACCTCCAGCGCCACGCGCATGAGGCTCGTGAGCGGCTGCAGCAGGCGCGCCTGCACCGTCGTGAACGCGACGATCGCGCCGGCCGTGATCGCGCCGGGGTCGCCGACCATGATGACGCCCGCCACGAGGTAGATGACGGCGGGCACCGACGCCATGAGCACGTGCACGACGGCGAAGAAGCCCTGGCCGCTCATCGCCTGGCGCACCTGCAGGCGGATCTGGTTCGCGTTCTCCGTGGCGTACCGTGCGGACTCGGCGCGCTGGCGGTTGAAGGACTTCGACAGCAGGATGCCCGAGACGCTCAGGGTCTCCTGCGTGATCGCGGTCAGCTCCGACAGCGATTGCTGGGTCTGCGACGCGATCCGCGCCCGCACCTGGCCGACCCGGCGCTGCACGAACACGAGCGGGGGCATCACGACGAGCGCGATGAGCGTGAGGCGCCAGTCGATCAGCAGCATCGCGACGAGCGACGCGATCACCGTGACGGTGTTGCCGAGGATGCTCGTGAACGTGCTCGTGAGCACGCCCGAGACGCCGCCGACGTCGTTCTGCAGGCGGGACTGGATGACGCCCGTCTTCGTGCGCGTGAAGAAGCCGAGCTCCATCGCCTGCAGGTGCTCGAACATGCGCACGCGCAGGTCGCCCGTCACGCGGTTGCCCACGTTCGAGGTGAACCACGTCTGTACGACGCCGACGAGCGCGCTCAGCACGTAGAGGCCGATGATGAGCGCCACGAGCCGGCCGAGCAGCCCCATCTGCACGCCGCCCTCGGCGGGGAACAGCGCGTCGTCGAAGACGCGCTCGATGATCAGCGGCGGCACGACGCCGAGGGCCGCGCCCACCACGACGAGCAGCGCCGTGACCGCGATCCGCCCCCGGTACGGCGCGAACAGGGCCACGACGCGCCGCCCGAGGTCGGGCACGGCCGGCGCCTCGGCGTTCTCGCGGCGCAGCGCCGCCTCGTCCACGCCGCGCATGCCACCGCGGCCGCCTCCCATGCCTCGCCCCATGCTCACCCGCTCAGACTAGGGCCGGCCTGCGACGCGGTCTCTGAGGGTGGCGTCAGTTGACGAGCGAGTGAATTGTCCGCGGATCGGGAATCGAGCGGATCGGGCCGCAGTTGGGGTTGATCGTCGCCCGCGAGAGGACGAATCTGGGATCCTCTGGCCCGGGGCGACTTGTCTTCTTCAGCACGGAGTACTCCTTGACGACTGATACCGGAACCGTTCGCGCCGTGCCGGCGCCCGACACCATCGACCCGCGCGGCATGCGGGTGATCTGGCTGCTGCTCATCGCCGCCTTCGTCGCGATCCTCAACGAGACGACGATGGGCATCGCCATCCCGCACCTCAACGAGGACCTCGGCCTGCCGCCCGAGCTCGGCCAGTGGATGACGAGCGCCTTCATGCTCACGATGGCCGTCGTCATCCCCACCACGGGCTTCATGCTCGTGCGCTTCACCACCCGCCAGGTGTTCCTCGCGGCGATGATCTCGTTCACGCTCGGCACGCTCATCTGCCTCGTGGCGCCCGGCTTCACGCTGCTGCTCGTCGGCCGCGTGGTGCAGGCCGCCGGCACCGGCGTGATGATGCCGCTGCTCATGACGACCATGATGAACGTCGTGCCGCCGCATTCGCGCGGTCGCATGATGGGCCGCGTCGGCCTGGTCATCTCGCTCGCCCCCGCCATCGGCCCCACCCTCTCGGGCGCCGTGCTCGAGACGCTCAGCTGGCGCTGGCTGTTCGCCATCGTGCTGCCGATCGCGCTCATCGCGCTCGCGCTGGGCGCCAAGTGGATGCTCAACCTCGGCGAGACCACCCACGCCCCCATCGACATCCTGTCGATCGTGCTCTCGGCGCTCGCCTTCGGCGGCATCGTCTTCGGCCTCAGCCAATTCGGCGGGCACGGCGAGGGCGCGGCCGGATCGGCGACGATCGGCTGGATCGTCATGGCCTTCGGCGCCGTGGCGCTGGCCCTGTTCGTGTGGCGCCAGCTCGCGCTCCAGAAGAAGGACGACGCCCTGCTCGACCTGCGCGTGTTCCGCTCGCGCAACTTCGTCGTGGCGGTGACGATCATGGCCGTCGTCGCCTTCTCGATGTTCGGCACGCTGTCGCTGCTGCCGCTGTACCTGCAGAACGTCGCGGGCCTGGACTCGCTGCAGGCCGGCCTCGTGCTGCTGCCCGGCTCGGTGCTCATGGGTCTGCTCGGCCCCGTCATGGGGCGGATCTACGACGCGCGCGGCCCGAAGACGCTGCTCGTGCCGGGCACGATCATGATCGCCGCGGCGCTGTTCGTGTACTCGACGCTCGGCGAGAACACGCCGATCGGCGTGCTGATCGCCGTGCAGATCGTCATGTCGCTGGGCCTGGCCAGCTCGTTCACGCCGCTGTTCTCGGCCTCGCTCGGCTCGCTCGAGCGCCGGCTGTACTCGCACGGCTCGGCCGCGCTCAACACGCTGCAGCAGGTGGCGGGCGCCGTGGGCACGGCCCTGCTCGTCTCGCTGTACTCGACGGCGCTGCACCTCGGCGAGGCCGAGGGCATGTCGATCGCCGACGCCGGCGCCCCCGGCGCGCGCACCGCGTTCCTGCTCGCGGCGATCGTCGCGCTCGTGCCGGTCGTGCTGGCCTTCTTCATCCGCAAGCCCGCGGATCAGGAGGGACCCGGCATCCCCGCCGGACACTGATCGAAACGCGGATCCCCGGGGGCGGGCTCAGGTCAGCCCTCGGGGATCTCGCATACCCCGCCCGCGCACATGCCCGCGCCGTGCGCCCCGCCCACGAGGGTGAGGGGCTTCGGCGCGAGGGGTGTCGCGGGCGTCGCCGTGCGGTGCGCTGCCGTGTCCGCGCCGTCGTCCGCGCCATGGTGGTGCTCGAATGCCATCGCGCCAGGCTAGACCCGTCGTACCCGCACTCAGCGACGGCGCGCGGCACTCACCAACGCGGCGGGCGTCACTCACCCATGCGTCCGTGGCCACCGTCCATACCCTTGCTCGCACCGGGCACGGCCAGGCCTAGCGACGGGTCTCGGCGCACGCAAGCCCCGTGACGCGGCGCGGCGCCCTCCGTAACGTCGCCCATGACCCCAGAACGACGAAACGAGGAGGCACCATGGCCGAACTCACCGGCAAGCGCGTGGCATTCCTGCTGACCGACGGATACGAGGACAGCGAGCTGACGAGCCCGTGGCAGGCCGTCACCGAGAGCGGAGCCGAGGCGGTTCTCGTCTCCCCCGCCGAGGGCCAGATCAGCGGCACGAACGGGCACACCCAGCCCGTCGACCTGCCGGTCTCGCAGGCGACGAGCGGCGACTTCGACGCCCTCGTCCTTCCCGGCGGCGTCGTGAACGCCGACCACCTGCGCATGGACGGCGCCTCGGTCGAGTTCGCGCGCTCGTTCTTCACCGAGCACAAGCCCGTGTCGGTCATCTGCCACGGCGCGTGGATCCTCATCGAGGCCGACGTCGTGCGCGACCGCACGATCACGAGCTACCCCAGCCTGCGCACGGACCTGCAGAACGCCGGCGCGAACTGGGTCGACGAGGAGGTCGTCGTCGACGCCGGGCTGGTCTCCAGCCGCACGCCCGACGACCTGCCCGCCTTCTGCGACAAGACCGTCGAGGAGATCGCCGAGGGCAAGCACGCCGAGCAGCACGCGTGATCCGTCGGCGGCCGCCGTCCCGCGGGTCGGCGGCCGCCGCGGCGCGCGTCCGCGCGATCGCCGTCCGCGGCCGCGCCCACTCACCCTGGCACTCAGCGTTTGGACCGCCGGGCCGTGCAGGATCGGGCGAAACCTACCATCGAAGGCGCGGCCGCATCGAGCCGCGGCGAGCTGCATGACGCAGAGATGAGGGGCGGCCCGATGACCACGACGCTGAACGACCAGGCATGCCTGGACCTGCTGGCCACGGGATCGGTCGGCCGGTTCGGCTTCGTGCGCGACGGACGGGTGCTCATCATCCCCGTCACCTACCGCTACGACGGCTCGGACATCATCGTGCGCACGGGGACCGAGGGCGTGCTCGCCGGGCTGCCCGACGAGGACGCGCCCGTGACCTTCGAGGTGGACTACCACGACCCCAACCGCGGCGCCGGCTGGAGCGTGCTGATGCACGGCTCCGTCACGACGATGGACGACGACGAGGTGGCGGCCAGCCCGGCCGCGCGTGGGCTGGTGCCGTGGGCGGGCGGCGACCGGCCGCGCTACCTGCGCTACCGCATCGCGGCCGTCTCGGGCCGGCGCGTGCGGCGCGAGGACGGTCACGCCCCCGGCTGATCCGCCGGGGCGGATCGGTCACTCCGTCGCGTCGGCCTCGGTCTGCTCGAGGTGCGTGCGCGCCGCCGCGACGACCGCGCCCAGCCCCTCGTCGTCGCTGACGCGCTCCTCGCCGACGGCATCGGAGGTCGCGTAGCGATGCACGACCTCCACGAGATCGAGCGTGAACTGTGCACGCTCCTTCCGCCCCATCGTCTTGAGCTGCTGTTCGATCTCCGCCGCGAGCATGGTGTCGAGTGCCATGCCGCGACCGTACGCGCCGCGCGGGCCCGGCCGCCAGGGCTTGCGCTCCCGGCCGGGCGCGGTTAGCGCGCGGCCGGGAGCCGGGCGCTCAGGCGGCGTCGCGCGGGGCGACGCGCTCGGTGCGCGCGTCGCGGTCGTACTCGTACACCGTGCGGCCGTCGATGAGCACCCGCGCGGGCCGCGCCATGACGTCGAGCGGCTCGCCGTTCCACACGACGAGGTCGGCCCGCTTGCCGGCCTCGATCGATCCGAGCTCCGCGTCCACACCGAGCACCCGCGCCGGGTTGATCGTGATCGCCTCGAGCGCCGTGCGCTCGTCGAGCCCCTCGCGCACCGCGAGCGAGGCCTGGTGCACGAGGAAGTTGATCGGGATGACGGGGTGGTCGGTGATGATCGAGATCTCGACGCCCGCCGCCGCGAGCTTGCCGGGATTGGCGATGGAGCGACCGCGCAGCTCCATCTTCGACTTCGTCGTGAACAGCGGCCCGATCAGCACGGGCACGTCGCGCTCGGCGAGATAGTCGGCGACGACGTGTGCCTCGGTGCCGTGGTCGATGACGAGGCGGTAGCCGAACTCGTCGGCCAGGCGCACGGCCGTGACGATGTCGTCGGCGCGGTGCGCGTGCTGGCGCCACGGGATCTCGCCGCGCAGTACCGCCGCGAGCGCCTCGTTCGTGAGGTCGACCTCGGCGGGCTTGCCCTCCTCGGCGGCGTCGTGCTTGCGCATGTAGTTCTGCGCCGCGACGAAGGCCTCGCGGATGATCTTCGCGTTGCCGAGGCGCGTCGAGGGCGTCTGCTTCTTCTCGCCGTAGACGCGCTTGGGGTTCTCGCCGAGCGCGGACTTCACGCCGGCCGGGGCGCGCAGCACCATGCGGTCGACGATGCGGCCGTGCGTGCGCAGCACCGTCGCCTGCCCGCCGATCGGGTTGCCCGATCCCGGGTTCACGCCCACCGTCGTCACGCCGCCGGCGAGCGCGACGTCGAAGCCCTCGTCGAACGGATCGATCGCGTCGATCGTGCGCACGGCCGCCTGGTTCGGGCCGGTCATCTCGTTCGTGTCGCTCGCGGCGGCGCCGTCGCCCTCGGGGTGCACGCCGAGGTGCACGTGCGCGTCGATGAGCCCGGGCGTCACCGTGGCGCCCTGCAGGTCCACGACCTCCGCGCCCTCCGGCACCTCGACGTCCGCGCCGGCGGCGGCGATGCGGCCGTCTTCGCCGACGACGATCGTGCCGTGGTAGGGATCGCCCACCACGGGGATCACGTGCGCGTTCGTCAGGGCAAGGGTCATGGGAAACCTCCATCGGCGGCGGGTGCGAGCGGGGCACGGACCCTCCCGATCCCGCTGACACGGCGATCCGACGGTCGTGCGCCCCGTCTCATCCTGGCACCGGCACTCCCGGTGGCCGCGCGGGTCGCCGCGCGTCAGGCCAGGCCGAGCGCGTCGGCGACGCGCAGGACCTCGTCGCGCGCCTCTTCCCGGAGGCCGCGGATCGGCAGCGGCAGGCAGTCGGGCGGCACGAGCCCGCGGTGCTCGGCGATCGCGGCGATCACCCGCACGCTGCCACCGTGCGCGGCGAACAGCTCCCACAGGGGCGCGAGCCGCGCCGATTCCGCCCGCGCCGCCTCGGCGTCGTCGCCGCCCGCGGCGCGCGCGATCCGCAGTGCCGCCTCGGGCAGGGTGCCGGCGATCACGGAGTACCAGGCGTCGCAGCCGGCCAGCAACCCCTCGGCGGCGAGCGCGTCGCCCGAGACGCCGATCGTGACGTGCGGCGGGACGACCGCGCGGATCGCCGCGACGTGCGCGCGGGCGGCGAACGGCTCGGCTGGTACGCCGGGGATCTTGATCGAGGCGACGCCCGGCAGCTGCGCGATCCTGCCGTACAGGTCGTTCGTGAAGGCGAAGCGTGTGGTGCGCGGGTTGTCGTAGACGACGATCGGCAGCGCCGTGGCCCCGGCGACCGTGCGGAACAGCTCGAACACGTCGTCGTCGGTGAGCGGCTGGTACGTCATCGGCGCGAGCAGCACCCCCGCCGCTCCCGCGTCCTCGGCGTCGGCGACGTGGCGCAGCACGTGCGACGTGCGCAGCGCGCCCACGCCGACGAGCACGGGGGTGTCGCCCGCGCGCTCGACGGCGATGCGGGCGACGCGAGCGCGCTCGTCCGCGTCGAGGTACGCGTAGGAGCCGGTCGAGCCCAGCGCGGTGATCGAGTCGACGCCCGACGCCGCGAGCCGCTCGACGAGGCCGGCGAAGGCCGTCTCGTCCACGCGATCGTCGCGCAGGGGCGTGAGGGGGAACGAACTGAGGCCGCGGAAGGGTCCGGTCATCCCCTCATCCTCCCGCACCGCGCGGCTCAACCGTCCTGCTCGATCCCGGCGAGCAGGTGCGACAGGCCGTACTCGAACGCGCGCTCGACGTCTCCCCCGAGGCGGAAGGCGCCCGCCAGCTCCATCTGCAGGAAGCCCGTCGCCCAAGCGGTGAGCAGCCGCGCGGCGTCGAGCGCGTGCTCCTCGCCCACCCGCGCGGCGGCGGCGCGGATGACCGGCTCAGCGGAGCGCTGCAGCGCCTCCTGCGGCGCCGAGGGGGTGAACATCAGCCGGAACGCCTCGGGGTGCTCCTTGGCGAACGCGCGATACGCGGCGGCCAGCCGGGGCAGGCTCGGGGCAGCCGCCTCGAACCGCTCGGTGAGATCTGCGATCGCCGCCTCCGTCACCGCGACGAGCAGCGCATCCCTGCCCGCGAACCGCTTGTACAGCGACGGCGCGCGCACGCCGACACGCTCGGCGACCGCCTGCATGGTGAGCCCGGCCGCGCCGGCCGTCTCGACGATCTCGCGCGCGGCGGCGACGACCTCCTCGTTCGTGGTGCGCGTCGGCGATGGCATGCGGTCCCCTCTGTTCTGCGGACGATGGTTCTGCGGACAATGAGCTATTGACATTAGCCATCATGGCTAACTATCGTAGCCATCGTACCCGAAAGGATCTTCCTCATGAAGCTCGCGCCGCACCTGCATCGCCTCGGCAACGACATCGTCGCCTCGTACCTGATCGATATGCCCGAGGGCATCACGCTGATCGATGCCGGCCTGCCCGGCCACTGGAACGACCTGCGGGCCGAACTGGAGGAGATCGGGCGCGCGCTCTCCGACATCCGGGGCGTCGTCCTCACCCACGGCGACAGCGACCACATCGGCTTCGCCGAGCGGCTGCGGCGTGAGGCCGGTGTGCCCGTGCACATCCACGCCGCCGACGCACACCGCGCGCGCACCGGCGAGAAGCCGAAGACGCCGATGGGCCCCGCCCGCCCCGGACCGATGCTCGGGTTCCTCACCTACTCGCTGCGCAAGGACGGGATGCGCACGCGCTATGTGCAGGAGGTCGTGGAGTTCGCCGACGGCGACGTGCTCGATCTTCCCGGCAGCCCGCGCATCGTCGGCATGCCGGGCCACTCGCCCGGCAGCGTCGCGGTGCACGTGCCCGCGGCGGACGCCGTGTTCGTGGGCGACGCCCTCACGACGCGCCACGTGCTCACCGGCCGCGGCGGTCCGCAGCCGGCGCCCTTCACCGACGAGCCGGATCAGGCGCTCGCGTCGCTCGACCGGCTCGCCGCGGTCTCGGCCTCGTGGGTGCTTCCCGGCCACGGCGCGCCCTGGCGCGGCAGCCCCGCGGAGCTCACGGCCGCCGTGCGCGCGGCGTGCTCCCGGTGAGTCCGCAGGAGGATCCGGATGGGCCGCGCGGGGAGGTGAGCCGGTAGCATCGCGGCATGATCCAGCCGCGCCCCGAGCGCACGAGCGACACCGGCTGGCACATCGATCCGGACACCCTCCTGCCGGTGATCGACGACCTCGCTGTGTTCCGTGAAGCCCACGCTGATGATCCCGCCCGTGAGGCGCTCGTGTCGCTGTGGAGCGGAGACCCGGCCGAGGCGGAACGCCGGATCCGCGCCGATGTCGCCGACGCCGGCTCCCGGCGCGCGCGGGCGCTTCTCGCGGACTGCGCGGGCGACCAGGGCCGGCACGCCGACGCGATCCGGATGTATGACGGGCTCGTCGCGGAGACGGTCGGCACCCCGCAGGAGGCGGTGATGCGGCAGCACCTCGGAAAGGCGCACTTCGTCGCCGGTGACCTCGCGGCTGCGCTGCGCGAGTTCACCCTCGCCCTCGAGCTCCGCAAGCGCGCCGGCGCGCCGGCCGAGCTCATCGGATCGTCACAGCTCGCCGTCGACCGCGCCGCCGAGCTCCTGCGCGGATCGACCCCGGCGTCGAACTGAGCAGTGGTCGTTCACTCCGACCGCCGCGCACGCACCAGCCATCCCCGGCCCGGCGCGTACGGCAGATCCCCGATCCGCACATCCGTGAATCCCGCGCGCTCCAGCGACGCAAGGATCTCGTCGCGGCCGCGGAAGCAGAGGGTCGACGTGGAGACGACGTCCTCGCCACCGGGGAACTCGTTGTGCGCCGTGAACGTGACCAGCAACGGGTCCTCCCGGACCTCGTTCAGCTCGTACCACTCGGTGAGCGGCCCGAGACCGGGCACCTCGGTCGTGCTCCGGCTGCGCGACGGCACCCACGACTCCCAGGCCCGCGCCGCCGGCACCCGCGTCTCGAACGCCAGCTCCCCGCCCGGACGCAGCGCCGCGTGGATGGCGCGCAGCGTCTCGTCCCAGTCCTCGTCGGTCAGGAACACCTGCGCCACGTTCGCCGTCATCGTCGCCAGGTCCGCCGCGAGCGGCGGCAGGTCCGCGGCGGTGCCATGCACCCAGCGCACCCGCTCGGCGCCCGGCTTCGCCCGTGCGACATCGAGACTGGCGCGCGCCGGATCCACGCCCGTCACCTCGACGCCGCGCTCGGCGAGCAGCAGCGCAAGCACCCCGGTGCCGCAGCCGACGTCGAGCACCGAGCGCGCGCCGGCCTCGTCGGCGATGGCAAGGTACGTGTCGAGGTCCGAACGATCCGGATCGAGCACGTCGTAGAGCGCAGCCAGTCGCGGGTCGTCGAACAGGGCGTCGGGCATGACCACGACCCTAGCGCGCGGATCCAGTACCGGCGCTTGAGCGGCCCGCCCGGGAGGGCGAACACCTCCTCCAGCTCGCCGCCGTTGCGCTCGATCGTCCGGATGGAGCCGACGTTGTCGTCGTCGCAGGTGACGAGCGCGCGGGTGACGCCGAGATCGCGGAGGACCGCGAGCCCCTGGCGGAGCATCTCGGTGGCGTAGCCACGGTTGCGCCAGCCGGGCCGCACCGCGTATCCGATGTGCCCGCCCACCCGCAGCAGCGACGGCGTGAGCGCGTGCCGGATGTGCACCCTGCCGACGATCCGGTCATCCGCGACGGCGAACAGCATGGTCGCGGGTACGCGTCCCTCCGCGAGGCCGATGCCGCGGCGCTCGTTGTCGACATCAGCGAGGTACTGCGCCCATGGGATGCCCTCTTCTGCGAGGAGGAAGTCGAAGCCACTGGCCGCGAGTTCCGCCTGCGCGGCCCGCGCCTCAGCCTCATCGTCGGGACGAGGGGCGCGCAGCAGCAAGCCCGGCCGCCTGCCGCTCACCCTGCCTCACCCCGCATCGGCAGCGGCTCGTATCGCGGGTGCGGATCGGTGCGGGGGCGCCCGTACGTGTGGACGTCGACCCTGTGTCCGTCGATGAGGAACTTGGCCCGTTCGACCCCCTCCTTGACGAACCCGGCGGCGCGGGCGACGGCGCCCGAGGCCGGGTTGTTCACCCGGTGCCCGAGCTCGAGCCGCTCGAGGCCGCCCTCGGCGAGTGCCCAGTCCGCCACGGTGGCCGCGGCCCGTCGCATCCAGCCGTGTCCGCGCGCCGCGGCCGCCATCCAGTACCAGAACCAGCCGTTCCGGTTCCTCTCATCCGCGCTCACGCACACGAGGCCGGCGAGCCCACCCTCGGTCGCGACGACCCACGGACGATGCGGAGATTCGGGCGCCAGGAGGTTACCCACGTACCGCTCGGCCTCGGCGACGGTCGTCACCTCTCCCTGCCGAGCCATATCGGCGTTCGAGCGGAACGCGGCGAGCACGCCCCCGGCGTCGTCTCGGCGCAGCGGTCGCAGCCACACGCCCTCGTCCGTCGTCATGCGCGTGTCCCTTCGTCCGCAGGTGCCGAGATCGCATTGTCGCACTCGATGCCATGTCGGTCGGTGCCTCTAGGGTGGCGGGCATGCCCGACGATCTCCTGGCCCCCGAGCCGACACACGTCCGCGTCGAGGGCACCGACATCGCGACGTACCGGCTCGGGCCCGACAGCGGGCACTCGGCGGGGGACGTCGTGCTGTGCCACGGCACGCCGTGGTCGGCGGCGTCCTGGATGCCCGTCGCGCGCATGCTCGCCCGGACGCATCGCGTGTTCCTGTGGGATATGCCCGGTTACGGCGCGTCGATCGACGAGTCCGAGCGGCCCGTCGATCTCGTCAGCCAGCGCCGACGGCTCGCCGCCCTCCTCGTGCGCTGGGGGCTCGAGCAGCCGCACGTCGTCGCGCACGACATCGGCGGGGCCGTCGCACTCGGCGCCCACCTGCTCGAGGGGCGCGACTTTGCGTCGCTCTACCTGCTCGACATCGTCACGCTCGACCCCTGGGGATCGCCGTTCTTCCGGCTCGTCGCCGAGAACGCGCACGTCTTCGCCGCGCTGCCCCCGAAGCTTCACGCCGCCCTGGTACGCGAGTACATCGCCGGCGCGGGCGGCCCCGACCTCGACCCCGCGTGGATCGAGACACTCGCGAATCCGTGGCTCTCGCCGAACGGCCAGAAGGCCTTCTCCCGCCAGATCGCGCAGCTGGATCCCGCCCACACGGCACCGATCGTCGAGCGCCTCGACCGTGTGCGCTGCCGCGTCCGGATCGGCTGGGGCGAGGACGATCCGTGGATCCCCGTCTCCCACGCCGCCGAGCTCGCGGCGCGACTCCCCGCGCCGGCCGACGTCATCACGTTCCCGGATGCGGGCCATGTCGTGCCGCTCGAGGCCACCGGCCCGCTCGGCGCCGACGTCGAGCGCTGGCTCCAGGCTGCGCCCGCGGACTGATCCGACCCCGCGACGCGCGAGGACCCCGGCGCGCGCCGGAGTCCTCGCCGTGGCGTCAGCCGGCGTACGCGGAGGCGACGTCGACGCTCCACGTGACGCCGAACGCGTCGGTGAGCATGCCGAAGCCGGGGCTCCACTCCGAGGCCGCGAGCGGCTCGACGATCGTCGCGCCCTCCGCGAGCTTCTCCCAGTAGCCGCGTGCCTCGTCGAGCGAGTCGGCGCCGACGGCGACGAAGAACGGCTGATCGGTGTTGGTCGTCCCGTGCTCGCGGGCCGTGCTGCCGGCGAAGGGCTCCGAGCGGCCGGGGATGTCGTACGCCATCACGCGGAAGCCGTTGTCGGCCTCGACCGATCCGAAGACGACCTTGGCCGCGTCGGGCGCGTCCTGCGGAATGCCGACCTCGCCGTAGGTCGTGACGTGGATCCGCCCGCCGAAGACGTGCTGGTAGAACGTGAGCGCCTCGCGCGCGGTGCCGGGAAGGTTGAGGTGGGTGGTGGGGGAAAGGGACATCGATCGCTCCAGATGACGGGGTTGTCGGCGGCGTTCTCGCCGTCGTCAGCGATCCTCGCGAAGGTGGAGGACAAGATCCGTCCGCTACTGCGAGAATGGTGATCCCATGGAGACGACAGCCCGCCTGCTGACGCTGCTGTCACTGCTGCAGGTGCCGCGCGACTGGCCGGGCGGCGTGCTCGCCGAGCGCCTCGGCGTGACGACGCGCACCGTGCGGCGCGACGTGGATCGGCTGCGCGCGCTGGGGTACCGCATTCACGCGCTGAAGGGTCCGGACGGCGGCTACCGCCTTCAGGCGGGATCGGAGCTGCCGCCGCTGCGCTTCGACGACGAGCAGGCCGTGGCGATCGCGATCGCCCTGCGCAGCGCCGCAGCCACCGGCGTGGGAGTCGAGGAGGCCGCCGAGCGCGCCCTCGCCACGGTGCAGCAGGTGATGCCGCCGCATCTGCGGCACCGCGTCGACGGCGTGCGCTTCACCGGCACGGCAGCGGGCACGTCCGTCGCGCCCGACGTGCTCGAGGCCGCGAGCGAGGCCGTCCGGCGCCGCATGACGCTTCGCTTCGACTATGGCGACGGCGACGGCCCGCCGCGCCGCACGCACCCGCACGGGCTCGTGGCCCGCGGCGGCCGCTGGTACCTCGTGGCGTGGGATCTCGATCGCGAGGACTGGCGCATCTTCCGCCTCGACAGGGTTGCACCCCGCCGCCCGATCGGGCCCGCCTTCGATCCGCGCCCCGTGCCCACGGGCAGCCCGAGCACGTTCGTCTCCGCCCGCTCGAAGGGCGCGCCCGAGACGGATGCGTGGCCCTGCGTCGGCACGGTCGAGATCGATCTGCCCGCACGCGAGGTAGCCGTGTGGATCGGCGACGGCGAGATCGAGCCGACCGGTCCCCACACGAGCCGGGTCACGCTCGGATCCTGGTCGTGGACGGGCCTGCTCGCCGCGATCCTGCGTTTCGACGCCGACTTCCGGGTGGTCGGCCCCGAGGAGCTCATCGCGTCCGCGCGGCGGATGGAGCGGCGCGTGCGCGAGGGCGTGGTCGGCGCGAGCGGCTCTGACGGGGCCGGAGACGTCAGAGGCCGCGGTGTGCGGCCCAGCGGCGCGCCGCCTCGTCGGCCGCCTCGGCGATGAGCGCATCGATCTCGGCGCTGCGGCGCACCGAGAACGACACGTAGGCTCCGCGTCCTCCCGCGACCGGGCGCCCATACGCCTTCGCCGCGAGCGATCCGTCCGGCAGCAGCCGCACGGTGATCGACTGCAGCTCGAAGCGCTCGCCGCGCCGCTCGTCCTCCCAGCGCAGCTCCGGCGGGATGGGCACGTTCAGGGCGAGGGCGTTCACATCCACGGTCGACAGTGAACCACAGGGCCTCGTGTCCGGTCCGGCCGTGCCTCACAGCCGCAACCCGAACGTCGGAACCGTGAACCCGCCCGAGAACAGCACGGCCCCCAATCCCACGACGGCCAGCGCGAGCAGCATCACGTAGCAGGCGACGCGCAGCCATCGTCCTCGCGGCCGCCCCGCAAGTGAGGCGAGCAGCAGCACCACCACAGGCACGAGCATCAGCCCACCGAAGCTGAGCGCAGGCGCGACCCTCGCGTCGGGCGCAGGGCACGGATGAGCAGGCAGGCAGATGCTCGGGACACCCTGCGCCAGCCCCATGAGCAGCCACGCGCCGAGCAGGACCCCGACGGCGGGCGCAAGTTCCCTGGCCATGCGACGGCTTCTCCGCGCTTCCACGCCGCCCATTGTGGCAGTCCCTCGGCTAACGCGCTGCGGGAGATCTCACCACGGCTACCGAAGCATGGCACGAGAACCTCGTCGTCCGAGCGGGATCGATCGCCACCGCGCGAGGGCGGGCTGCGCCTCGAACCCGAATTAGGGGTTCCGCAGGGGCCCGACGACGTCGTAGCGGGCGATGACGAAGTCGCCGTTGCGGTCGCACTCCTGCAGCGCGAGGTCGTAGGCACCGCCGAACAGCGGCTTGCCCGAGCCGAGCGTCACGGGCGCGATCGACACCATCACCTCGTCGAGCATCCCGGCCGCGGCGAACTCCGCCGCGAGACCGCCGCCTCCCATCACCCACACGTCGCGGCCGTCGGCCGCCGCCTCGAACACCGCACGGTGTTCGGCAGGCGACCCGGAGACGAACGACACGTGCTCGTTCGCGGGTTCCAGCTCGCGATGCGTGAACACGTAGGTGGGCATCTCGGGGAGCCAGTCGGGCTCGTGCTCGCGCACCCATGTATAGGTCGTCGATCCCATGACCTGCGCCCCCACCTCGGAGAGGAACGCGGTGATGTTGCCCGGGCCCTCCTCCTGCAGCTGCTGCTTGAAGAGCCAGGCGAGCGAGTCCTCGTCGTCGGCGAGGAACCCGTCGAGGGTGGTGGCGGTGTAGTAGCGGTAGCGAGTCATCGGTCCTCCTGGGCGGCACGCTAGCCGACACCCCCGACATCCGATCGGGAGGTGCACAGCTAGGCTCTCCGCATCGGAGAGGACGGCATGCACATGGCTGGCACCACGGACCACGACGCCTACATCGATGCGGCCTCCGAGGCCTTCCGCCCGGTCCTCGCGCACCTGCGGCGTCTCCTGAGCGCGGCCCTGCCGGACGCCCAGGAGATGACGGCGTACAACATGCCGGGTTTCGCGACCGATGGCACAGTCGTCGCAAGCTACGCGGCGTTCAGCAAGCAGGTCGGGCTGTACCTCCTGGCCCCCGCGATCTCCGAACACGCCGACGAGATCGCGGCGGCGGGCCTGAAGGCGAGCAAGACGGGCATCACCTTCCCACCGCACAAGCCGATTCCGGACGAGCTCGTGACCCGGCTAGCGCGGGCCTCACGCGCATCCCTTGACGACTGACACGCCCGACCCCGACCCTCAACCGTCGCCCTGGAGCACGTCGCCGCGCTCCGCCCGCCGCGCGCCGAGCGCACCGAGCGACGGCGCCTCCAGGACGGCCCGGATCACCTGCTCGTCGGCCCCGACGGCGATCTCGCTCGTGTAGATCGGCGCGCCGATGAACCAGGATCGATCGTCCGGCCAGATCAGCGACGGGATGTCGCCGGTGTGCCGCAGCGCCGCGGCCGACGACAGCGGCCCCGACCACAGGAAGTAGTTCCGCTCCGGCAGCACCAGGGGCGGGGCATCGGGCCGCGCGATGCGCCGGCGGGCCATCTCCTCCCGCGCCGCTCTCACCGCCTCTTCGTCGTGCGCACCGACGATGAGGACGCCCATTCCCAGAGCTGTGCGCGGGTCCTCGTCGCGGTCGTACATCCATCCCCACCCCTCCCAGAAGGCAGTGTGCACGACCTGCTCGCCGGTGAAGGGGGCGAGCACCTCGAGCAGTGCCTCGAGGACGCGGTAGTCCTGCCGCTCGAGGATCTCATCGCCCCACGGGATCGGGATGACGGCATGCGCCTCGTAGCCGGCGGGAACGGCGTGCCCGAGTGTCGGGCCGAACCCGTCGAGGAGCGCGCCGATCCACTCGCCGGCGGTGGGGTCCGGATCCCACGAGGCTCCCGCGGCCGTCAGGTGCTCATCCATAGACGGCACGCTATCCTTGGGCGACCACGGTCATCGAATGATCCTTCACCCGTTGGCCTTCCACGGATCGACCAGTTCAACGCCGGTATGCGCGAAGTCCTTGGCGTTCCGCGTCGCGCAGGCCGCCTCGTGCGCGAGACAGATTGCGGCGATCTGTGCGTCGGCGGTGCTGATCGGCATACCCACCGATTCCCGCTTCACGAGCAGGTCGGCGTAGCGTTCGGCCGCCTGGTCGTCGAAAGGCAGGACGGCTCGACTGGCCCGGTACGGGTCGAGCGCTGCGGCGATGCGCCTCGTCAGCTCTTCCTTTCGCCGACCGTCCGGAAGCCGCTGCACACCCGCGAGCAGTTCCGCGAGCGTCACGGACGTGATCGCGACGTCACCCGTCAGCGAAGCGAGCCAATCGACCACGCGCGGCTCCGGCGAGGGCCGGAAGATCTCGGAGATGACGTTCGTGTCGAGGACGATCACTCGAAGTCCACCACTCGCGCGACGTCATCGCGCTCCGGGATCTTCAGCTCTTCGACGCCACCGACACCCTGCGCGGCCGCCAGCAACGCCATCCCGATGTGCGGCCTCCGCGCAGCCTTGGTGAGAATGTCGCGAACCTCGGCCTCCATGGACCGACCGTGTTCCTTCGCCTGCCTAGCGAGCTGTTGCTTTACGGCGTCGTCGAGACCGCGAACGATGATGGACGACATCCGAGACCACCTCCTCTGCTATCAGACATGATAGCGGCGCGCAAAGGCGCGCCGGCAACTGCACACATCGCGCCTTCGGACACGCGAATCGTGCGGATCCCTGTGCCCCAACGCGAGATCTGTTGCTCAACGCGCGCCGCGCGACGCGATCACACGTCGAAGCGGAACTCCACAGCGTTGACAGCAGAGCACCGTCTCATCCGCCTCCGCTATGGAGTCGCCAGATGACCCCAGAGGCCAGCGCCAGCAGGCCCGCTCTCTCAGCGTCAGGTTCGAGCGCGCACGTGCGCCGCGCATGCTTCGACGATCGCGCGGGCTGCCTCGATCCCCTCGGAGACATCCTGCGGGGTCGCGGTCGGACGATCATCGTCCGGATATTCGGTGGCGTTGCGCACCTGCCGCATCCACTCGAACTCGCCGAGCGCGTCGTCGTGAACGAACTGCGCCGCGGCGGTCGCCGTGTTCCGGTGAGCACCGCCGACGGGCCGCACCCTCAGGCTTCGATCGCGAGCACCGCGGTGAGCGCCTTGCGCGCGCCGTCGTACGCCGCGGTGAACGCCATCGCGTGATCCTCGGTCTCAGCAAGGGCGGCCGCCGTATCGATGTGGCGCTCGGACATCGCGATCACACTCACGGCGTGCTCGTGGTTCACGGCGACGCGCTCGAGCCGTCGGCCGGCGATCATCGCGGCGATGGCATCAGCCATGGACATCGCCGGTCAGCACATCGACGATCGGGCGCGAACGGATCGTCTCGACAAACAGCGAAGGACGATCGGCGCGCCATTCGTCGGATCCCATCCGCGTGACGTTCACCGGCACATCAAGACGTGCGCTCGCTTCCGCGGCGAGGTCTGCGAGGGTGCGGCGAGGCGCCGAGCCCACCACGAGCACGTCGACGTCGTTCGGGAAAGCGCCGCTCTCCCCCGCTCGGCGCGCCGCCCACGAGCCGTAGATCAGCAGCTCGTCGACACCATCGACACCGTCGAAGAGCTCGCGCAGCACGGGAACCGGGCCGTACGTCGCCGCGATCAGCTCGCGCATCGGGGCGAACAGCGGGTGCTCGTCGTTCGCGCGCACCATCCGGTTGCGACCCTCCTGGCGGTCGCGGAGCACATCGTTCTCGACGAGGCGCCCGACCTCCCGGTGCACGACGGTCCCGCTCACGCCCGTGCGGCGCCCGAGCTCAGACAGCGAGAACTCGCGGTCGGGATGCCCCAGCGTCTCCGCCAGGAGCGCCCCGACCGCGTCGGAGCGCACGAACGGCGTCAGCTGCGGAACGGGAGTCTTCACAAAACAGGAAGATATCTTCCGGTTATGGGAACAGTCAAGGGGTGGAATTCAGGCGTTGAAGAACTCCACCGCATGCCGAAGCCGTTGCCTCCGCTCAGGAAGGTCGCGGACGGAGAAGGCACTTCTCACTCGAGATCGCACTCACCACCGCGCTTGTCGTCTCGGATGACGACTGCGCGAACTGCCTCCACATCGAGTCGATGGCCTCGGCGTCGACCAACGCTCCCGGCGCTGTCCGCCCCTGTGCCCGCCGAAGCGTCTCATCACGACCCGGCCGAAGCACGACATAGTGAACCGCCGGGGCCTTCTGCTGGTTCGCAGTCGGCAGGAAGTAGTCGTGCAGATGCACGGCACGTTCGTACCGCCGGGCAAGCTCGCGCGCCGTGGTCGACTTGCCCGCGCCCGGAGGGCCAGTCAGAACGATGACATCGGCAACCACGGGCCCACTTTACGGGGCCGGGCGCGTCCTGCGCGCTGCCGTTGAGGCGCCATCGAGGACGTCGATGTCCAGATCCGACGTCGTGCTAGCCGTTCGTCACGCGACTCGCAGCGGAGTGATCTCGTTGATCGCGCCGTGGTTGCGCCGCTCGATCCGCAGGTCGTAGTGCGACTGCAGGTTCATCCAGAACTCCGGGGACGTGCCGAAGTACTTCGCGAGCCGGAGAGCCGTGTCTGCCGTGATCCGACGCTTGCCGTGGACGATCTCGTTGATGCGCCGTGGAGGCACGCCGATCGACACGGCGAGCTTGTTCTGCGTGATCCCGAAGCCCTTGATGAAGTCCTCCATGAGCACCTCACCCGGGTGGATCGGATCGATCAGGTCGCCGTCAGTGGTAGTCCGTGAGCTCGACATCGTCCGCACCTCCATCTCTCCATACGAAGCAGATCCTCCACTGGTCATTCACGCGGATGCTGTACTGACCACGACGATCACCGCCGAGGCGTTCCAGCCGGTTGCCGGGCGGGATCCGCAGGTCCTCGACGTCTCTGGCCGCGTGGATGAGCTCAAGCTTGCGCAAGGCCGTCCGCTGGAGGTTCCGATCAACGCTCTTCACATACTGCTCGTGCCAGATCCGCTCGGTCACCTTGTCCCCGAACGACCTGATCACATGACCAGGGTATAACGCGACGCGTCATTAACGCTAGGCGTTAAACCGGAACTCCACCGCGTTATGGCACCGAACAACCTCTGGATGCGGGTGCCGCCATCCGAGCGCCTCGATCGCGTCAGCCAGCTCCTCGACACCGCGACGCCCGTCGAGTTCGATGCTCGCGCCGCGACGGAGCAGTGGTTCCACCTCCGCCACATATCGGGCTCATCGCATTTGAGCGTGTAGCGCTGGTCTGAACCCGCCGGTCTCGAGCAGGGATCTGGTGATGTAGTTGGTGAGGTTGCGGAAGCCGAGTGCGGAGCCGCGCAGGTGCTCGAGACGTCCATTGATCGCCTCAGTCGGGCCGTTGCTGGAGCCCGGGAGGTCGAAGAACGCGAGGATGTCCGCGCGACGCTTCTTGAGCGTCGCGGCGAGCTTGCGGACTTCGGCCAGGCCCGCGGGGATGCCGACTGTGAAGTTGTCGATGAGCGCCTCCATGAGTTGCTTGCCGACCTTCCGGTTCGGGGTGCGGTAGGCGGTGATCATCTGCTGGTAGACGCCCCAGGTCGCCTCGACCGGCGCATGCTTGTCGTCTGCGAACAGGAGCTCCAGGCGCAGCCGGTGTCGTTCGGTGAGGAGCTTCTCGCCCGTGACCAGCAGCCGGCGGGCTTTGTAGAGCGGGTCGTTCTTGCGGCCGCGGCGTCCGAAGATGTCGTTCTGAATCCGGCGCCGGCAGACATCCAGCGCTTCGCCGGCGAGGCGGACGACGTGGAATGGGTCCATCACCGCCGTCGCCTTCGGCAGTTCCTCGGTGGCTGCGGTCTTGAACCCGGTGAACCCGTCCATCGCGACCACCTCGACGCCATCGCGCCAGTCCTGCGGGCGGGCGGCGAGCCAGGTCTTGAACACGAGCTTGGAGCGGCCCTCGACCATGTCCAGCAGGCGTGCGGGGCCCGTGTCGTCGCGAATCGGGGTCAGGTCGATGATCACCGTGACGTATTTGTCCCCGGCCCGGGTGTGACGCCAGACGTGCTCGTCGACGCTGCTGTCGGTCGCCCGCGTGCAGAAGGTCGCACTGCACGACACGAGCGTCGGCGCCCGCGTTCAGCTCGGCTCGGTCGGCGAGGGCCGCTTCGGGCTCGCCGTTCAACTCGAGGTCGTCATCCCGGATCTACCGCACGAGCAGGCACAGGCCCTCGCAGACGCGGCGCACCAGGTGTGCCCGTACTCGAACGCGACGCGCGGCAACATCGAGGTGACCGTCTCGGTCGTCGAGGACTGATACCAGCCCTCCGCAACGCATGACGCGAACCGCCCCGTGGGAGATCCCGCGGGGCGGTTCGGTGCGTCAGGCCTGCGCGAGTGCGAGCCCGGTGACGCCTCCGTGGAAGGTGGCAACGATTCGTTCCGCGCCGGTCCGCAGCTCGATCGCCCGAATGTCGCCGCCGAGGTCTGCAACGTAGGCGATGCCGCGAGCGTGGTCGAGGGCGAGACCGATCGCCTCGCGGAAGCCGCGCGCGAGAATCGCAGGCACCTCCCCCGGCACCCCCGCGGCCGGGATCGGCGCACGGTTGAGGGTGTTACCGTCGGGCTCGGCGCCGCGATCGGTCCAGTAGATCATGCCGGCCGCGGTATCCAGCTCCAGATCGATCGGCTCGGGGAGCCCGTGCCAGAGCACCTCGATGTCGCTGCGATGGGCGGCATCCTCACCCTCGGGAAGCTCCAGCCCTGCGCGGAAGATTCGGCCACGCCCCGCGTCGGGCGCCCCCTTCTGCGTCCAATACAGGTACCCGCCGACCGGGTCGACGGCGACTCCCACGCACTCTTCGTCCACGGCATCCGGTCCCCGTCCATCGCGCACGACAAGCGCCGTCACCGAGGTACCATCCGCCTCCGAACGATAAACGGCGCGCCCCTCCCGGTCGGCCCAGTACAGCCGTCCGCTCTGTGCGTCGCGGGCAAGCTGCTTACCGGTCGTGAATGTTCCGCACGCAACGAGCTCGGAGGGGTCGCCGCCGGTGAGCGGAACCGCCTGCACAGAACCGTTGCGCTGAGTGAACGGCGGCTCCTCGCCCGGAGCCGGCATACGATCGGGCGCCCCCATGAGCGTAAAGACGGCCTGCTCGCCAATCGGATCGATGACGATCCCGTCGGGGACCTCGGTCAGGCCGGAGACGAGCTGTGCGACGGCGCCGGTGTCCGGATCGATGCGGTGCACGCCGCCGGTCAACGGCGTCAGCGCGTAGAGCACGGATGTCTCATGCTCGCGTGCGACCGTCTGCGCAACAGCACGCGTGATCCGGTCGCGGCGCGCGGCACGCGCACCATAGCTGTCGGCGCCGCCGTAGCTGTGCTCGACCGCGTCGATCAGCGCTGCCGCGGCGGCAGGATCGCGACTGGGTTTTTCCAGCGTGAAGGCGTCAAGCGCAACACCGACGTGCTCGAGGAGGTGGCGGATGCCGCCCGGGCCGCCGCCGAGATGGCTCGCTTCGAACACACCGATCGATGCCCAGCGCAGGCCGAGCGAGTCCCGGAAGATCGCATCGAAGTCTGCCGGGTCGACGACCCCCTGCTGCACGAGCCACATCGCCTCATCGAGCACCGCCTTCTGCACGCGGTTCCCGACGAAGCCCGGGATTTCGCGCTTGAGTGCGACGGGATGCTTGCCGAGGGCGCGGTACACCTCGGTGGCGCGCGTGACGATGTCGGGACGGGTGTCCGGCCCGGGGACGACCTCCACGAGCGGCATGATCGCCGGCGGGTTGTAGGGGTGGCCGACGATGATCTGCGCCGCGCGCGCGTTGCCCTCGGCGAGCAGGCTCGGCAGCAGCGTCGAGGTCGATGAGGCGATCACCGTGTCCTCCCCCGCTGCCGCGGCGATCCGCCCGAGTAACTCCCGCTTGATCTCGAGCCGCTCGGGGCCGTTCTCCTGCACGAATGCAGCGCCCGCAACAGCGGCTTCAACGCTGTCGGCGACGAGATACCCGGCACCCTCCGGCACGGCACCCGCAGCGACGTCGAAGACGGCGACCTCCCAACCGGCTCGGGCGAACAGTTCCGCCCAGCTCAGTCCAATCACACCCGCCCCGATGATGGCGACGCGTTCAGCCATGATCAACTCTCCTCTGTTCCGCCCGCGGCCACCGCAGCCCCGGGCTCGGTGATGCCGCGCAAAGCCGCCCGAACGGTGTCGCGGCGCAGCAGTGCCGGATCATCCACGAAGGCAGCTTGAAGCACCGCGCCGACGTGGGCGGCCACGACCACGCGAGCCGCTTCATACTCGTCAAGGCGCAGCGCCAGACCCGCGTCCTCGACCAGACGCGCGAGGCCGGGCGCGACGCCGCGCACGAGCTGTTCCCCGTGTTCGCGCAGAGACGCCGCCATCGCAGCATCCGATCGGGCGCTGGCAGCGAAAGTCACCCGCAAGGTGAACCAGTCGGCATCCGCCTGGACGACCTCGAGGATGCCGTCAGCGACGTCGTCGACCCCCGCCCCCGGTCGCATCCGCGGTCGCGCCGCAGCGATCCCCTCGAGCACCTCCGCGGTCTTTCGCTCATACAGCGCAAAGAGCACATCGTCGACGGCGCCGAAGTTGGAGTAGAACGCACCACGGGTGAAGCCGGCACGCTCGCAAATCTCGTCGATGCTCAGCCGGGCCGTCCCGGTCTCGGCAAGCAGCGCTTCGGCCGCGGACACGAGACGGGTCCGCGTGTTCTCACGGCTGCGCATGGTCGCTGCACGCATCCCGACCTCCACATCTCGATGCATAATGAATTCAATACAAAATGTATCGCATCCGGCGCTGGCCGGGGAAGGAAGGGGTCGATATGACCTATGAGCTGCCCGAGAACATCGACGCACGTCCGGTCGTCGTGATCGGTGGCGGGACGCTCGGCCGCCGGATCGCTGCGGTGTTCGCCGCCGGCGGCGCCGCCGTCCGTCTCGTCGATCTGGCACCCGAACAGCGCGCGAGTGCGACCGCGTTTGTGAACGAGCTCGTTCCGCAGCTGCGCGAGCAGCGCGGCCAGGCCGCGAGCTCGATCGATTTCACCGCCTTCGCGACCGCGGAAGAGGCCGTTCCCGGCTCCTGGCTCGTGATCGAGGCCGTGCCCGAGCGGCTCGACATCAAGCGGCCCCTGTTCGGCACGCTCGATCGCATCGCGGACGCCGACGCGCTCCTTGCGACGAACTCCTCCTCCTACGCCTCGCGGGAGGTGATCACCGAGGTGACCCACCCCGAACGGGTACTGAACATGCACTTCGCGATGCCGCCGCAGAGCATGGCGGTTGAGTTGATGACCGACGGCCAGACCGCGGACGGTGTGATGGACCTCCTCGATGCGCAGCTGCGCCGCTACGGCCTGCTGCCCTTCATCGCGCACGCCGAGAGCACCGGCTTCATCTTCAACCGCATCTGGGCCGCCATCAAACGCGAATCGCTCACCGTGGTCGCCGAGGGCGTGAGCACGCCCGCCGATGTCGACGGCATCATGAAGGCGAACATGGGCATCGCCGCGGGCCCATTCGCGCTGATGGATCAGGTCGGGCTCGATGTCGTTCTCGACATCGAAGAGCACTACCTCGCGCAGTATCCCTGGTTGCCGGCGACCGCTCGCGACTTCGTGAAGAGCTATGTGGATGCCGGCAAGCTCGGTCGCAAGAGCGGCGAGGGTTTCTACCGCTACGAGTGAAGCTCCGCGCTGAACCGGCACGCACCGCGTTCCAGAGGGCCTCGCCCTCGGCCCCGCGTGCGTCTACCGTGTGATGAGGGCGGGAGTTCTGCCACAGAACCGGCCAGCGCGCGAACCGAGCCCGGCAGCGGACCATCCCGGGCTCGAGGCGACGCCAGCCAGCCCAGAGAAAGGCGCACGGCCATGAGTGAAATCCCCACCGCGGAGTCGATTGCCGCATCGCACGCGGACCTCCCTGTTCCCGCAACCGAGCGTGCGACGCCCCGCACCGGGGGTGCCGCGTCGGTGGGCACAGTAAAGGCACCCGACGTCTTCGCCTGCACAGTCGAGACCCCGCTTGGCCTCGTATTGCTGGCTCTTCGCGAACGAGGGTGTAGTCGGTTGAGTGCGTCGGTGGCCGGGTAGGGGTCGAGGCCTCCCGGATGATGGAAGTTCTTCACGCTTGCCATCTCGAAAGACCTCGACGTGCTCCACCCTACTTTCGCGACCCCTGACCTGACGGCGTTCTGCCGGCTCGACGAGCTCGGGCTCGTCGCCGTCGGCCAGCTGATCGAGCCGGACCGGGCGGTGATCGAGTGCCGACCGGTCGAGACAAACCCGTGGTGTCGCAAGTGCGGGGCGGAGGGTGTGCCGCGAGACACGGCGACGCGTCGCCTGGCGCACGAACCATTCGGGCATCGCCCGACGACGCTGCTGGTCCGGGTGCGCCGGTACCGGTGCGCGCACTGCCGACGGACGTGGCGTCAGGACATGACCCGCGCCGCCGAGCCACGAGCGAAGATCTCCCGCCTCGGCGTGGAGTGGGCGCTGCGGGGCATCGTCATCGACCACCTCACCGTGACCCGTGTCGCCGCGGGCCTGGGGGTGTCCTGGAGCGCCGCGAACACTGCGGTGCTCGCGGAGGGCAAGCGTCGACTGATCGACGATCCCGCCCGGTTCGACGCGGTCACCACGATCGGTGTCGACGAGCACGTCTGGCGGCACACCCGCCTCGGCGACAAGTACGTGACCGTGATCATCGACCTCACCCCGGCCCGCGAGAAGACAGGACCCGCGCGGCTGCTGGACATGGTCGAGGGTCGTTCGAAGGCGGTGTTCAAGCAGTGGCTCGCCGCCCGCCCGAAGGAGTGGTCGAAGGCGATCGAGGTGGTCGCGATGGACGGGTTCGCAGGCTTCAAGACCGCCGCCGCCGAAGAACTCCCCGACGCCGTCCCGGTCATGGATCCCTTCCACGTTGTCCGCCTTGCCGGCGACGCGTTGGACCAGTGCCGACGCCGAGTGCAGCAGGACACGGTCGGGCACCGCGGCCGCGCCGGTGACCCGCTCTACAAAGCACGCCGCACCCTGCACACCGGCGCGGACCTGCTCACCGAGAAACAGACCGCCCGCCTCGACGCGGTGTTCGCGATCGAAGAGCACGTCGAGGTCGAAGCGACCTGGGGCATCTACCAGCGCATCGTCGCCGCCTACCGGGAACACGACAAGAAGAAGGCCAAGCAGATGATGCAGGCCGTGATCAACGCGATCACCACCGGGGTCCCCGCGGCGCTCGTCGAGATCCGCAAGCTCGGCCGCACCATGCGCCAGCGCGCCACCGACATCCTCGCGTTCTTCGATCGACCCGGCACCAGCAACGGACCCACCGAGGCGATCAACGGCCGGCTCGAACACCTCCGCGGCTCCGCACTCGGATTCCGCAACCTCACCCACTACATCGCACGCAGCCTGCTCGAAGCCGGCGGATTCAAACCCGCGCTACACCCTCAATCGTGAAGAGCCCCATATGCTCGCCATGGCGCGCACTGGCTCCCGTGCAGTGCCGACTACACATTGAACCTAAACTCCACCACGTCGCCGTCCTGCATGACGTAGTCCTTGCCCTCCATGCGGACGCGGCCGGCGGCCTTGGCCTCGGCCATCGAGCCGTACTGGTCGAGGTCGTCGAACGAGACGATCTCGGCCTTGATGAAGCCGCGCTCGAAGTCGGTGTGGATGACGCCCGCGGCCTGCGGGGCCGTCCAGCCGCGGCGGATCGTCCAGGCGCGGGCCTCCTTCGGCCCGGCCGTGAGGTAGGTCTGCAGGCCGAGGGTCTCGAAGCCGACGCGGGCGAGCTGGTCGAGGCCCGACTCCTCCTGGCCGAGCGACTGCAGCAGCTCGAGGGCCTCCTCGGCGTCGAGGTCGATGAGCTCCGACTCCACCTTGGCGTCGAGGAACACGGCCTTCGCCGGCGCGACGAGCGCGGCCAGCTCCGCCATCCGATCCGCGTCGGTGAGCACGCCCTCGTCCACGTTGAAGACGAACAGCGTCGGCTTGGCCGTGAGCAGGCCCAGCTCCTTGATGGGCGTGACGTCGAAGCCCGCCTGGAACAGCGTCTTGCCCGAGTCGAGCACGTCCTTGGCGGCCTTCGCGGCGTCGAACACCGAGGCGTCGGTCTTCTTGCCCTTGACCTCCTTCTCGAGGCGCGGCAGCGCCTTCTCGAGGGTCTGCAGGTCGGCGAGGATCAGCTCGGTGTTGATCGTCTCCATGTCACTGGCGGGGTCGACCTTGCCGTCGACGTGCACGACGTCCGAGTCGCTGAAGCCTCGGACCACCTGGGCGATCGCGTCGGCCTCGCGGATGTTGGCGAGGAACTGGTTGCCGAGCCCCTCGCCCTCGCTCGCACCGCGGACGATGCCGGCGATGTCGACGAACGACACCGGAGCGGGCAGGATCTTCTGCGATCCGAAGATCTCGGCGAGGCGATCCAGGCGCCGATCGGGAAGCTCGACCACCCCGATGTTCGGCTCGATCGTCGCGAACGGGTAGTTCGCCGCGAGCACGGTGTTCTTGGTCAGGGCGTTGAAGAGCGTCGACTTGCCCACGTTGGGGAGTCCGACGATACCGATGGTGAGGGCCACGGGAGTCCAGTCTAGGTGCGGCCGCCTGCGGGCACGCCGAGCGCCCGCCCGGCCCGCAAGCCCCTCGCGCATCCGACGCACGGGTGGAACCATCGAGGGCATGAGCACCGCCGAGCCGTCGCCGTACCCGCCCCCCGACGGATCGGCGGATCCGACCCCCGCGGCACGCGTGCGAGACGACCGCCGGTTCTTCGGGCACCCGCTGGGGCTGTTCACCCTCTTCACCACCGAGCTGTGGGAGCGGTTCAGCTATTACGGCATGCGCGCCATCCTGCTGCTGTACCTCACGGCCGAGATGGCCGAGGGCGGCCTGGGCCTCGACACCGCCACCGGGCAGGCGCTCGTGGCGATCTACGGCACGGGCGTGTACCTGCTCACGATCGCGGGCGGCTGGCTGGCGGATCGGATCATCGGAGCCCGGCGATCCGTGCTGTACGGCGGCGTCGTGATCGCGAGCGGGCACGTCGTGCTCGCCATCCCCGGGGCCGGGTTCTCGTTCGCGGGCGTCGCGCTCGTGGCGATCGGCACGGGCCTGCTGAAGGCGAACGTGTCGTCGATGGTCGGCGAGCTCTACGAGCGCGAGGACGAGCGCCGCGACTCGGCGTTCTCGATCTTCTACATGGGCATCAACATCGGCTCGTTCTTCTCACCGTTCATCGTGGGGTTCGTGCGCGGCCTGTGGGGCTTCCACGCCGGCTTCCTCGTCGCGGCGGTGGGCATGGCGATCGCCGTGGCGTTCTACATCGGGGGCCGTCGCGCGCTCGGCGGCGCGGGCGACACCCCGCCGAACCCGATCGCCCGCGACGAGTGGCCGAAGGTGATCCGCCTGTTCGCCGTGGTCATCGCCGGCCTCGCGGTGCTCGCCGTGATCGCCTCGCTCGTGAGCGGCGGCTTCGGCATGACGACCCTCGTCGACACCCTCTCGTACGCGGCGTTCGTCGCGCCCGTCGCGGCGTTCGCCGTGATGTACCGCTCCCCCAAGGTCACCGCGCCGGAGCGGCGGCGGCTGCTCGCCTACATCCCGCTGTTCGTGGCGGCCATGCTGTTCTGGATGATCTTCGAGCAGGCCGCGACCACCCTCACGACATACGCGGCCGAGCGCACGGAGCTGAACGTGTTCGGCATCCCGCTGCAGCCGGAGTTCTTCCAGTCGATGAACCCGCTGTCGATCATCATCCTCTCGCCCGTGTTCGCGTGGCTGTGGCTGCGGACGCACGACCGCCCCGCACTGCCGTACAAGTTCGCGATCGGACTGCTGCTGGCCGGGGTGTCGTTCCTCGTGCTCTCGGCCGGCGCGGCGCTGGCCGGCGGCGACCGCACGCCCGCACTGCTGCTCATCGGCGTATACGTGATCCAGACCCTCGGCGAGCTGTTCCTCTCCCCCGTGGGCCTGGCGGCCACCACGCTGCTGGCGCCGCGCGCCTTCCGCGGGCAGGCGATGGGCCTGTGGTTCCTCGCGCCGGCGGCCGGCACGGCGATCACCGCGCAGGTGGTGCAGGTGACGCAGGACGTGCCCGACACGGCCTACTTCGGCTGGACGGGCGTCGTGGCGGTCGTGTTCGCGGCGGCGCTGTTCCTGCTCGCGCCGTGGGTGAGGCGCCAGGTGCACGCGGCCGACGCGGAGGAGGGCGTGCGCACCGCGGGCGACTGAGCGGCGCCGGCCGCGGGCGGATCGGCAGGGTCCGGATCGGGATCGGGATCGGCGAGCGGTCCGGATCAGGATCGGCGACCTGCCGCTGGATCCCGATCAGGCGACGGGTGCGGGGATCGGGTGGATCGCGCGGACGGCGACGCCGATCCGCGCGGCGAGGTCGTCGAGGTCGGCGGCGGCGTGGCGGCGGGCGGCGTCGATGACGATGTGCGCGCACGCGAGCGCGTCGGCGGCCGCGTCGTGGTGGGCGAAGCCCGTGAAGCCGGCGGCCTCGGCCGCGAGCGGCAGCTTGTATGACGGCAGGTCGTACACCTTGCGCGCCACCTGCAGCGAGCACAGGTAGCGGTACTCGGGGCACGCGTCGCCTGAGACGGAGGCGGCCTTGCGCAGCACGCCGGTGTCGAAGCCGGCGTTGTGGGCCACGAGCACGTCGTCGCCGATGAAGTCGCACAGCTGCGGGAACTGCTCGCGCCAGCCGAGCGCGCCCGCCACGTGATCGGCCGTGATGCCGTGGATGCGCGTGTTCCACACGTTGAACTCGTCGTGGCCCGAGACGGGCCGGATCAGCCACGAGGCGGTCTCGACGACCGCGCCGTCGCGCACGCGGGCGAGGCCCACCTGGCAGGCCGACGCGGGCGAGGAGTTGGCCGTCTCGAAGTCGATCGCACAGAAGTCCACGCCCACGGCTCCAGTGTGCGCGCGGGCGCGCCGCTGCCCCGGCGGCGCGCCGGGCGCGGGGTCGGTCTGCGGCGTGTCGCGCGCGGCGTGCCCGGCGCGCCGCGGATCGGGCGGCGATGTCGCAGGCCCCGCCCATGATGGGACGCATGGATGCGACGACGGTTGTTCTCGTGGCACTGGCCCTGCTCGCCGGGGCCGCGGTCGGGTGGCTCGCGCGCGCCGCGCGGGCGGGCCAGGCTGAGGGCAGCGGGGCGGCCGCGCTCGCGGCGAGGGACGCCGAGCTGGCGGCGCTGCGCACCGCGCTCGAGCGCGCGGAGGACCTGCGGCGCGACGCCGTGGAGCACGCCCGCGCCGAGCGCGCGCAGGACGCGGAGCGCTCGCGGCAGGAGGCCGCCGTGCTGCGCGCCCTCTCACCCGTGCAGGAGAGCCTGCGGCGCATGCAGGAGCGCGTCGACGCCATGGAGAGCGCCCGGCAGGAGCAGTTCGGGCAGGTCGCCGAGCAGCTGCGCGCCGCGCAGGCGGCCGATGAGCAGCTGCGCGTCACGACCGAGTCGCTCGCCGGCGCGCTGCGCTCCACGACCTCGCGCGGGGTGTGGGGCGAGACGCAGCTGCGCCGCATCGTCGAGTCGGCGGGGCTGCTGCACCGCGTCGACTTCGACGTGCAGGCCTCGATCTCCTCCGACGCCGGCGCGGGTCGCCCCGACATGGTGGTGCACCTGCCCGGCGGCACCTCGATCGCCGTGGACGCGAAGGCGCCCCTCGACGCGTTCCTCGACGCCGCCGCGATCCCCGACTCGGCGGGCGCCGACGAGCTCGCGCGCCGCCAGGCGCTGCTGCAGAAGCACGTGCGGGCGGTGCGCGCCCACGTCGACGCGCTCGCGAAGAAGTCCTACTGGTCAGGCCTCGACGCCGGGCCCGAGTTCGTCGTCTGCTTCATCCCGTCCGAGTCCGTGCTCTCGGCCGCCCTCTCGGAGGACCCCACCCTGCTGGAGCACGCGTTCGCCAAGCGCGTGGCGCTCGCCTCGCCCGTGAACCTCTGGGCCGTGCTCAAGACCGTGGCGTACTCGTGGACGCAGCAGGAGGTCTCGCAGGAGGCGCGCACGCTCTTCGACCTCGGCAACCAGCTCTACGAACGACTCGGCTCGCTCGCCACGCACGCCAACGGCATGCGCCGGGCCATCGAGCGCACCGTCGAGGCGTACAACCAGCTCGTCGGCTCGCTCGAGAGCCGCGTGCTCGTCACGGCGCGGCGCTTCCCGGGGATCGACGCCTCCAAACTGGGGCAGACCGAAGCCCCTGCCCCGCTCGAGGCCACGCCGCGTCCCCTCACGGCGCCCGAGCTGCTCGGCACCGACGCGGGCTCCGACGAGCAGGGCGACGCCGCGCGCGAGGCGGCGACGATCGCGGCCGACCTGGGCGACGTGCGCGGCCGGCTCTGACCCGCGCGCCGAACCGCGCGCCGGGCATCGGGCGTCTGCGCGGGAGCCGCGCGATCAGGGGATGAAGCTGAGCAGCGTCACCACGGCGACGGAGAACACGACGAACGCGCCGATGTTCCACCAGGGGCTGAGCTCCTCGCCGGGCTCGCGCCGCACGCGCAGCAGCACGTCCGGTCGGCGTGCGGGGTCGACCGCGTCCTTCACGACCGCCTGCGCGCCCGTGACGGGTCCTGATGCCTTCTGCGTGCTCATATGCGTTGCTCCCGGCGCCCGCATCGCGGAAGCGATGCCCCTTCCCGAGCGCCTGTCTCGATTGTGCCACGCGCTCCCGTGAGAGAGCCGTCACGGCCGGATCACGATCCGGCGGCGCGCCGGACCGGCGGTGCCCGGGCGGACGGATGGCGCCCGCCCGATCCGGGCCCCCTCAGCGGATCCGGATCAGAGCCACTTCGAGACGAGGTGCTCCGACGACACCCGGCGCAGCGTGCCCGAGTGGCTGCGCAGCACGACGCTCTCGGTGTACACGTAATCGCCGCTGCGACGCACGCCCGCGACGAGCTGCCCGTCGGTCACGCCCGTCGCGACGAAGAGGGTGTTGTTGCCGCTGACGAGCTCGTCCGCCTCGTAGACGTGGTCCATCTTCAGGCCCGCGTCGATGCCCTTCTGCCGCTCGTCGTCGTCGCGCGGCCACAGCCGGCCCTGGATGTGCCCGCCGAGCGCCTTGATGGCGCACGCCGTCACGATGCCCTCCGGGCTGCCGCCGATGCCCACGCACATGTCGGTGCGCGCGTTGTGGCGCGCCGCGTTGATGCCGCCGGCCACATCGCCGTCGGTCATGAGGCGCGTGCCGGCGCCGGCCGCGCGGATCTCCTCGATGAGCGCGTCGTGCCGCGGCCGGTTCAGCACCGAGACCACCATCTCGTCCACCGGCTTGCCGAGCGCCTCCGCCAGGCGGCGGATGTTCTCGCCGATCGGCAGGCGGATGTCCACCACACCCACGCCGGCCGGACCCGTCACGAGCTTGTCCATGTAGAACACGCTCGATGCGTCGAGCATGGTGCCGCGGTCCGAGAGCGCGATCACCGAGAGCGCGTTCTGCCGACCCGCGGCGGTCAGCGAGGTGCCGTCGATCGGGTCGACCGCGATGTCGTACGCCCGGCCCTTCCCGGTGCCCACGTGCTCGCCGTTGTAGAGCATCGGCGCGTTGTCCTTCTCGCCCTCGCCGATCACGACGACGCCGTCGAAGTCCACCGTCGAGAGGAAGGCGCGCATGCCGTCGACCGCCGCACCGTCGGCCGCCTCCTTGTCGCCGCGGCCGATGAACGGCACCGAGCGGATCGCCGCCGCCTCGGTGGCGCGCACCAGCTCGAGGGCGATGTTGCGATCGGGACGGAGGGGGATCATGTCGTCGGCGGTCTGCATGCTGCTAGCCTAGGCGTGCCGCCCCGCCGCGCCCGGCATCCGACGGCCGCGGAGCGCGAAGGATCCGCGATTCTTTCGCTCCTGTCATCTCGGGCCGGTGATCCGCCCCCGCTCGCCCGGGTATCCGGGCGGCCGCCGCTGAGTAGAGTGAGACGCGACAGACGTCGACCGGAGGAGCCAGACATGCCCGTCGCCACACCCGACCAGTACGCAGAGATGCTCGACCGCGCGAAGGCGGGCGGCTTCGCCTATCCCGCCATCAACGTGTCGAGCTCGCAGACCATCAACGCCGTGCTGCAGGGCCTGACCGAGGCCGGTTCCGACGGCATCCTGCAGGTCACCACGGGCGGGGCCGACTACTTCGCCGGCCACACCGTAAAGGGCCGCGCCACGGGCGCGATCGCGATGGCGCAGTACGTGCGCACCGTCGCGAAGAACTACCCCATCACGGTCGCCGTGCACACCGACCACTGCCCCAAGGACGCCCTCGACGGCTTCCTGCTGCCCGTGCTCGAGGCGAGCGAGGAGCAGGTCAGGGCCGGCGGCGAGCCGCTGTTCAACTCGCACATGTGGGACGGATCGGCCGTGCCGCTCGACGAGAACATCGAGATCGCGAAGACCCTCCTGCCCCGCACCCACGCGATCGGCTCGATCCTCGAGATCGAGGTCGGCGTCGTCGGCGGCGAGGAGGACGGGGTCGTGCACGAGGGCTCGAACGAGGCGCTCTACACGACCGTGGGCGACGTGACGAAGGCCGTCGAGGCGCTCGGCCTCGGCGAGCGGGGCCGCTACATCTCGGCCCTCACCTTCGGCAACGTGCACGGCGTGTACAAGCCCGGCGGCGTCAAGCTGCGCCCCGAGCTGCTCGGCGAGATCCAGGAGGGCATCGCAGCGAAGTTCGGCACCGGCCCCAAGCCGCTGGACCTCGTCTTCCACGGCGGCAGCGGATCGAGCGCCGAGGAGATCGCCACGGCGGTCGCCAACGGCGTGATCAAGATGAACATCGACACCGACACGCAGTACGCGTTCACCCGCGCGGTCGCTGGCTACATGTTCTCGAACTACGAGGGCGTGCTGAAGGTCGACGGCGAGGTCGGCAACAAGAAGCAGTACGACCCGCGCGCGTGGGGCAAGGTCGCCGAGACGGCGATGGCCGCCCGCGTCGTCGAGGCCGCGCAGCAGCTCGGATCGGCCGGCCACAGCAAGGGCTGAGCCGCATCGACGAAGCGCCCGGTGCCTCACGGGCGGATTCAAGGGGTCGTCGCAACGCCAAGTGAACTAAATGAGTTGTAGCAGACGCTCGGCTGGGGTATCCCAGCCGAGCGTCTTGCGTGGGCGGCTGTTGAGCTTTTGTGCGACGTGTTC
>NZ_BAAGRQ010000008.1:0-139117 GCF_054782875.1 Microbacterium petrolearium | reverse complement strand
GAATCTCACGACTGACCGAAGTCAGCCGACGAGGTTATTTGGCATTTGACAAGTGCACGCTGTTGAGTTCTCAAGGATCGGACGCACCCAGCCCTGCAGGTCCCCCTGCAGCCCTCCGGGGCAACTTCACTATCTTATCCCACTCCGCCCGGCTGTCAAACCGACACGCCGTGTCGCTCGACTGCCTCTCGGGAGTGAGATCTCCCATCCTAGGTCGCGAGACCGGATGACTCAAGGCCATCTGTTCGGGTGGGAGTGTCGCTTGCTTGGGGTGGGAGCCTTCCGGCTCAACCTCACCGCTTGGCGGCGACAAGGGAATACATTACGCGGATCCCCGGGAGCGGGCAAATCGGGCCGCCCCGACGGCGTGTCGCCCGCGACCGCGCGGGTCAGGCGCGCACGAAGACGCCGGCGAGCGCCTTCTTGCCGCGGCGCAGCACCGACACTCCCCCGGGCAGCCCGCCCGGCACGGTCGCGTCCTCGGTCTCGACCTTGACCCCGTCGATCGAGACGCCGCCCTGCGCGATGGCGCGCCGCCCCTCGGACAGCGACGCGACGAGTCCCGTCTCGACGAGCACCTGCAGCACCGGCGTCCCCGCCGGGACCGTCGCGTTCGGCAGCTCGCTCAGCGCCGACGCGAGCGTGCTCGCATCCAGCGCGGTCAGGTCGCCCCTGCCGAACAGCGCCTCCGAGGCCGCGATCGCCTTCGCCGCGGCATCGGCACCGTGCACGGTCGTCGTCACCTCGAGGGCGAGGCGCTTCTGGGCGGCGCGGCGGAAGGGCTCTGCCTCGACCTGCGCGGCCAGCTCCTCGATCTCGGCGCGCGTGAGGAACGTGAAGACCTTGAGCAGCGTCACGACGATCGAGTCGTCGGCGTTGAGCCAGAACTGGTACATCGCGTACGGGCTGCACATCTCCGGATCGAGCCAGATCGCGTTGCCCTCGCTCTTGCCGAACTTCTTGCCGTCAGCGTCCGTGATGAGCGGCGTGCCGATCGCGTGCACCGAGGTGCCCTCGACGCGGTGCACGAGATCGGTGCCGCTGGTGAGATTGCCCCACTGATCCGAGCCGCCCGTCTGCAGCACGCAGCCGTACTGGCGGTACAGCTGCAGGAAGTCCATGCCCTGCAGGATCTGGTAGCTGAACTCCGTGTAGCTGATGCCCGATTCGGAGTTCAGCCGCGCGCTCACCGAGTCCTTCTTCAGCATCGTGCCGACGCGGAAGTGCTTGCCGATGTCGCGCAGGAAGTCGATGGCGCTCAGCGGCGCGGTCCAGTCGAGGTTGTTCACGATGCGCGCGGCGTTGTCTCCCTCGAAGCTGAGGAACCGCTCCACCTGCCTGCGCAGCCGGGCCACCCACGTCGCCACCGTCTCCGAGTCGTTCAGCGTGCGCTCGGCCGTCGGCTTCGGGTCGCCGATGAGCCCGGTCGCGCCGCCCACGAGGCCCAGCGGCCGGTGCCCGGCCAGCTGCAGCCGGCGCATGGTGAGCAACTGCACGAGGTTGCCCAGGTGCAGGCTCGGCGCGGTCGGATCGAAGCCGCAGTAGTAGACGATCGGGTCGCCGCCGAGCAGCTCGCGCAGCGCGTCCGGATCGGTCGAGACGTGGACGAGGCCACGCCACACCAGCTCGTCGAAGACGTTGTCGAACGTCGGGTCGTTCGCCTGCACGGCGACGTCGGTCACTGCGGTCACCGCTCCAGCCTAAACGGCCCGGCGAGCGGCCCGTTCACACCTCGCGAGCGCCTCGCGCGCGTGCCTCACAGACCGAGCGCGTGCACCGCCCGCTGCGCGCGGGCGACGAGCTCGGCGCGCTGCTCGGCCACCCGCTCGGGCGCGGTGCCGCCGACGCCGGCGCGCGAACCGACGGATCCCTCGATCGTCAGCACCTCGCGCACCTCCGGCGTGAGGTGCTCCGAGACCGAGGCGAGCAGCGCGTCGTCCGCGTCCTCCAGCCCGATCCCGCGCTCCTCGCACGCGCGGACGAGGGCGCCGGAGATCTCGTGCGCGTCGCGGAACGGCACGCGCCGCTTCACGAGCCACTCGGCGACGTCGGTGGCGAGCGAGAAGCCCTCCGGCGCGAGCTGCGCCATCCGGTCGGTGTCGAAGCGGAGGGTCGCGACCATGCCGGTGAACGCGGGCAGCAGCACCTCGAGGGTCGTGACCGAGTCGAAGACCGGCTCCTTGTCCTCCTGCAGGTCGCGGTTGTACGCCAGGGGCAGCGCCTTGAGCGTGGCGAGCAGGCCCGTGAGATTGCCGATGAGGCGGCCCGACTTGCCGCGCGCGAGCTCGGCGATGTCGGGGTTCTTCTTCTGCGGCATGATGCTCGATCCGGTCGAGTAGCCGTCGTCGAGCGTGACGAAGCCGAACTCGCGCGTGTTCCAGAGGATGATCTCCTCCGCCAGGCGCGACAGGTCGAGGCCGATCTGCGCCGCGATGTACGCGAACTCCGCCACGACGTCGCGCGCCGCGGTGCCGTCGAGCGAGTTCTCGGACGGACGGTCGAGGCCGAGCTCGGTCGCCACCAGCTGCGGGTCGAGCCCGAGGGTGGATCCGGCCAGCGCTCCCCCGCCGTACGGCGATGCCCCGGCCCGGGCGCGCCAGTCGCGCAGGCGCTCGAGATCGCGCACGAGCGGCCACGCGTGGGCCTGCAGGTGGTGCGCGAGCAGCACCGGCTGCGCGTGCTGCAGGTGCGTGCGGCCCGGCATGATCGCCGCCGGATGCGCATCGGCCTGCGCCACGAGGGCGTCGACGAGCGCGAGCACCTCCCTGGCCACGATGCGCGCGTGGTCGATGAGGTACATCCGCACGAGGGTGGCGATCTGGTCGTTGCGGCTGCGCCCGGCGCGCAGGCGCCCGCCCAGATCGGCGCCGACCTCGGCGATGAGCGCGGCCTCGAGCGCGCCGTGCACGTCCTCGTCCTCGGGGCGCGGGCGCAGGGTGCCGTCCTGGATGCGCGCGGCGAGGGCGTCGAGGCCCTCGTGCATGCGCCGCTCCTCGTCGGCCGTGAGGTAGCCGGCGGCGGCGAGCGCTTTCGCGTGCGCGTGCGAGCCGCGCAGGTCGTAGAGCGCGAGCGCCCAGTCGAAGTGGGTGGAGCGGCTGAGCTCCTGCAGCTCGGGCGAGGGACCGCTCGCGAATCGTCCGCCCCAGAGGGCTCCCTCGTTCGTGCCGTGTCCGCTCGTGCTCACGCGTCCAGCCTAGGGCGTGTGCCCGCGCGGCCTCGCCCGTCGCCCGCGGCCAGGCCCGCGAGGCGGCCGATCCCCCATTCCAGCGGCCCGCGACCGACGAGCACCGCCCATGCCGTGCAGGCGAGGATCGTCGCGATCGTGAACGGCCAGAACGGCTCGGTGGCGCGGAAGGCGAGCGGATCGGGGCTGGATCCGGCGACCGCGACCCACACGACGAACTGCGCCGTGTAGGCGCTCAGCGGCATCGATCCCACCGCGCGCAGCGGCAGGGCGAGCCACCGCAGCGGCGTGCGGCACAGCAGCACGCACAGCGCGATCGCGGCCATCGCGACGCCGCCGGAGCCGACGGCCTCGCCGACGCCGCTCGAGTGCGGCTGCCCGTCGAGCGCGGCGCGCCACCCGTCGGTCGCGGCCCAGGGCGCGACCACGCCCTCGCCGAGGGCCGTGAGCACGATTCCCGCGGCGAGCAGCAGCAGCGCGGTGCCCGGTTCGCGCAGCCGCAGCCGGCCGATCCCGAGCCCCAGCGCGACGAACGCCGCCCACAGCAGGAACGGGTAGTTCCATCCGAGCGCGCCGTCCACGGCGATGCCCGACGCGGTGTCCCAGAACGGCGCCGCGTCGATGGCGTGCACGGCGAACGGCGCGGCGAGCGCGATGACCGCCGCCGCCGCGAACAGGGCGGGCGGGCGCCAGCGGATCGCGGGCACGGCGAGGAGGAACAGGATCCCGTACGCGGGCAGGATCACGATGATCGGCACGGGGGTGGCGGCGAGGAGGACGCCGAGGGTCCAGATGCACAGCGCGCGCACGACGAGGCGCCACCGGGCCGCGGTCGCGGCGTGCGGGTCGATGCCGCGCGGCCCGCCCGTGACGAGGGCGATCGAGACGCCGGCCAGCGTGGCGAAGAGGATCGACGAGTGCCCGTTCGCGATTCCCGGCCAGCTCGCCGGCTCGGTCCAGCGGAACGCCGGCAGCTCCACCATGTGGGCCGCGAACATGCCGATCATCGCGATCCCGCGTGCCAGATCGACGCCGGCCTCGCGGCCGCGGCCGTCGAGGCGTGCCCAATTGCGGCGGAGCCACGCCCCGCGCGCCACCGGGCCCGCCGTCATGTCACTGCTGCTTCAGCAGCCAGACGAGCAGCGCCTTCTGGGCGTGCAGGCGGTTCTCGGCCTCGTCCCAGATGACGCTCTGCGGGCCGTCGATCACGTCGGCGTCGACCTCGTAGCCGCGATCGGCGGGCAGGCAGTGGATGAAGACGGCGCCGGGATCGGCGAGGGACATCGTCTCCTGCGTCACCTTGTACGCCCCGAGGTCGCGCAGCCGCGCGAGCTTCTCCTCCTCCTTGCCCATCGACACCCACGTGTCGGTCACGACCACGTCGGCGCCGGCCGCGGCCTCGAGCGGATCGGTCAGGAGCGTGACGGATCCGCCCGTCTGGGCGCCGATCCGGTCGGCGTCGGCCACGATGTCCTCGCGCGGGGCGTACGACTCGGGCGAGGCGATGCGCACGTGCATGCCCGCCATGGCGCCCGCGAGCGCGTACGAGTGCGCCATGTTGCTGCGGCCGTCGCCGAAGAACGACAGCGTGAGGCCCTTGAGCTCGCCCTTGTGCTCGCGGATGGTGAGCAGGTCGGCGAGCAGCTGGCACGGGTGGAAGTCGTCGCTGAGCGCGTTGACGACGGGCACGCGCGTGCCCTCGGCCATCTCCTCGAGGCCCGCCTGCGCGTAGGTGCGCCACACGATCGCGGCCACCTGGCGCTCGAGCACGCGCGCCGTGTCGGCGGGCGTCTCCTTGCCGCCCAGCTGGCTGTTGGCCGTCGAGATGATGAGAGGGATCCCCCCGAGGTCGGCGATGCCGACGGCGAACGAGACCCGGGTGCGGGTGGAGGACTTGTCGAAGATGACCGCCACCGTCTGGGGGCCCTCGAGCGGCCGCTCCGACCAGCGGTCGGCCTTCAGCCGCGCCGCGAGATCGAGGATCTCGGCCTGCTCGGCGGGCGTGATGCTGTCGTCGCGCAGGAAGTGGCGGGTCATGCGGCGGTCTCCTGGGTCTGGCGGTCGGCGACGGCGGCGAGCGCGTCGCGGAAGAGGGTGAGGAACTCCTCGATCTCTGCGTCCCCGATCGTGTACGCGGGCGCGATGCGGATGGTGCCGGGCGCCGGGGCGTTCACGATCAGGCCGCGCTCCAGCGCCGCCGCGACGACATCGCCGGCCACGGGCGCCGACAGCGCGATGCCGATGAGCAGGCCGGCGCCCCGCGTGCCCGTCACGAGCGGGAGGGCCTCGACCGCCTCGCGCAGCTGCGCGCCGCGGGCCGCGACGTTCGCGAGCAGCCCCTCGTCCTCGATGTGGCCGAGCACCGCGTTCGCGACGTGCGCGGCGAGCGGGTTGCCGCCGAAGGTGGAGTTGTGGGTGCCGGGGTAGAACAGCTCGCTCGCCGCGCCGAACGTGATGAGGCCGCCGAGCGGGAAGCCCGCCGCGACGCTCTTGGCGAAGGTCACCGCGTCGGGCAGCGCGCCCTCCGGCAGCATGCCGGGCAGCTGGAAGGCGAACCACTCCCCCGTCCGGCCCGATCCGGTCTGCACCTCGTCGAGGATGAGCAGCGCGTCGTGCTCCGTCGCCAGCTCCCTGGCGCGGGCGAGGAAGCCGGCGGGCAGCTCGCGCACGCCCGCCTCGCCCTGGATCGGCTCGATGACGATCGCCGCGACGCCGCCGGCGGCGAAGGCGGCCTCGAGCGCGTCGATCGTGCGCGCGATGGGCGTGGCGCCCGGCAGCAGGGGCGCGAACGGATCCTGGTACGCGGCCTTGGGCGTGAGCGAGAGCGCGCCCGTGGTGCGGCCGTGGAAGGCGCCCTCGAGGCACAGGATCGTCTGGGCGCCGCGCGGGTTGCCGTGCAGGCGCGCGAGCTTGATGGCCGTCTCGTTGGCCTCGCTGCCGGAGTTGGCGAGGAACACGCGGCCGGACTCGCCCGTGCCGGCGAGCCGCTTCAGGCGGGCGGCGAGCTCGAGCTGCGGGCCCGAGGTGAAGTAGTTCGACACGTGGGCGAGCGTGGCCGCCTGGCGCGAGACCGCCTCGACGAACACGGGGTGCGCGTGCCCGAGGCCGTTCACGGCGATGCCGCCGAGGAAGTCGAGGTAGCGGGTGCCCTCGTCGTCCCACACGTGGGAGCCCTCGCCGCGCTCGAACAGCCGCGGGCGCGCGCCCAGGTTCATGAGGTCGCGCTCGGCGGCCGCCTTCCAGTCCGCGTTCGTCATGCCGAGACCTCCGTTCCGATGCCCTCGCTGGTGAACAGCTCGACGAGGACCGAGTGGGCCACCCGGCCGTCGATGATCGACGCCTTCTGCACGCCGCCCTCGACCGCGTCGAGGCACGCCTGCATCTTCGGGATCATGCCCGATTCCAGCTTGGGCATGAGCTCGCGCAGCTCGGCCGCGCGCAGGTGCGAGACGAGCGAGTCGCGGTTGGGCCAGTCGGCGTACAGGCCGGGGACGTCCGTCAGGATGACGAGCTTCTTCGCGCCGAGCGCCCGGGCGAGGGCGGAGGCGGCGGCGTCGGCGTTGATGTTGAGCGTCTGCCCCGGGTTGTCGAGGTCCGGCGCGACGCCCGCGACCACGGGGATCCGATCCGCCTTGAGGTGATCGACCACGGGGGTCGGGTCGACCTGGACGACGTCGCCGACGCGGCCCAGGCTCTGCTCGACGCCGTCGATGACGACGCCGCGGCGGCGGCCGCCGAACAGCGCCGCGTCCTCGCCCGACAGGCCGACGGCGAAGGGACCGTGCGAGTTGATCTTCGCCACCAGCTGCGGGTTGATCTGGCCCGTCAGCACCATGCGCACGACGGAGATCGCCTCGGTCGAGGTGACGCGGTAGCCGCCCTTGAACTCGCTGGGGATCGCCAGCCGGTCGAGCATGCTCGAGATCTGCGGTCCGCCGCCGTGCACGACGACCGGCTTGATGCCGACATAGCGCAGGTACGCGATGTCCTCGGCGAAGGCGTCCTGCAGCTCCTCGCTGATCATCGCGTTGCCGCCGTACTTCACGACGACCACCTCGTCGCGGTACTGCTTGAGCCACGGCAGCGACTCGATGAGGGTGGTCGCCTTGAAGGCGGCCTCCTCGGGCGTGGTGTGCTGCAGGTCGATCTCGCTCATGAGCTGTAGGCGCTGTTCTCGTGGACGTACGCGTGGGTGAGGTCGTTCGTCAGGATGACGGCGGAGGCGTCGCCCGCGAACAGGTCGATCTCGACGCGCGTCGCGCGCGGCGTGAGGTCGACCTCCTCGCGCGGGCGATCCGGGCCGCCCTGGCTGCACACGCGCACGCCGTTCATCCACACGTCCACGTTGTAGGGGTCGAAGGCGGCGCTCGTCGTGCCGATCGCCGCGAGCACGCGGCCCCAGTTGGGGTCGTTGCCGAAGATCGCGGTCTTGAAGAGGCCGTTGCGGGCGAGCGCGCGGCCCACCTCGACGGCGTCTTCCTCGGTGGCGGCACCACGCACCTCGATCGTGATCTCGTGGCTCGCGCCCTCCGCGTCGGCCATGAGCTGGGTGGCGAGATCCGCGCACAGCTCGGTGAGCGCGGCGCGGAACGCCTCGCCGTCCGGCTCGACGCCCGCGGCGCCGCTCGCCAGGAGCGTCACCTGGTCGTTCGTCGACATGGCGCCGTCGGAGTCGAGCCGGTCGAACGTCACGCGGGTCGCGGCGCGCAGGTGCCCATCGGCCTGCTCGGGTGTGAGCACGGCGTCGGTCGTGAGCACGACGAGCATCGTCGCCAGGCCCGGCGCGAGCATGCCGGCGCCCTTCGCCAAGCCGCCGATCGTCCATCCGTCGCCGCGCCGCACGGCGGTCTTCGGCACGGTGTCGGTCGTCATGATGGCGGCGGCCGCGTCGGCGCCGCCGCCGGCCGACAGCGCGCCGATCGCGGCCTCCGTTCCGGCGAGCACCCTGGCGCGGAAGACCTCGTCGCCCGTGCCGATCAGCCCCGTCGAGCACACGAGCACGTCGCCGGCGCTCACGCCCAGCAGCTCGGCCGCCCTCTCGGCGGTCTGGTGCGTGGTCTGGAAGCCGAACGATCCCGTGAAGCAGTTGGCACCGCCGGAGTTCAGCACGACCGCCTCGACGGCGCCGTCCTTGATGGCCTCCTGCGACCACAGGATCGGGTTGGCCTTGGCGCGGTTGCTCGTGAACACGGCGGCGCCGGTCTTGAGCGGACCGCGGTTGACGACGACGGCCACGTCCGGCTTCCCGGTCGACTTCAGCCCGGCGGCGACCCCGGCCGCCTCGAATCCTGCGGGTGCGGTCACGCTCACGGCGCCACTCCGTTCACGGTCAGCGCAGTGCCCTCGGGCAGGCCCAGCGCGAGGTTCATGGACTGGATCGCGGCCCCCGCGGTCCCCTTCGTGAGGTTGTCGACCGCCGCGACGACGACCACGCGGTTCGCGGCCCGGTCGATCGCCAGCCCCATCAGCGCGGTGTTCGCGCCGAGCACGTCGGCCGTGCGGGGCATCTGCCCCTCGGGCAGCAGCTGCACGAAGGTCTCGTCGCCGTAGGCGGCCTCCCACGCGCCGCGGATGTCGGCATCGCTCGCACCGGGCGCGATGGGGGCGCTCGTCGTGGCGAGGATGCCGCGCGCCATCGGCACGATCACCGGGGTGAACGACACGCGCGGGTCGGCGGCCCCCGCCGCCCGCAGCGCCTGCCGGATCTCGGGGATGTGCCGGTGCGTGCCGCCGACGGCATACGGGTTGGCCGTGCCGAGGATCTCGCTGCCCAGCAGGTGCGGCTTGAGGCTCTTGCCCGCGCCGGAGGGCCCGACCGCGAGCACCGCGACGATGTCGCCGGGGTCGATCACGCCCGCCGCGACGCCCGGGGCCATGCTCAGCGACACCGTCGAGGCGTTGCAGCCCGGGGCGGCGATGCGCGTCGCGCCCCGCAGGGTCTCGCGCTGCTTGGCGCCGCCGACGATCAGCTCTGGCACGCCGTAGGCCCACGCGTCGTGGAAGCCGCCGCCGTAGAAGGCGTCCCAGTCCTCGCGCGAGGTGAGGCGGTGATCCGCGCCCGCGTCGATGACGAGCGCGGCATCGCCGAGCGCGTCGGTGTACTGGCCCGACTGCCCGTGCGGCAGCGCGAGGAAGACGACGTCGTGGCCCGAGAGCGTCTCGGGCGTCGTGGGCTGCAGCTCGAGGTGACGCAGCGAGCGCAGGTGCGGCTGGTGCGCGATGAGCGGGTCGCCCGCGTTCGAATGGGCGGTGACCGTGCGGATCTCGACGTCGGGGTGCTCGGCGAGCAGGCGCAGGATCTCCCCACCCGCGTAGCCAGATGCGCCGGAGACGGCGACCGAATAGGTCATGATCTCTACCTTATGTCCGTGGGAATGGGTGCCTGATCAACGGCGGCACCGCTCCCCCGGACACGCCGGCACGTCGCGGGCCGCCTAGATTCGGCGGGCGCGCGGACGTCGGAGCGCGACGGCGCTGCTCGGAACGAGCTGCGCATCCATCGCGGTCGAGGTCATGTGCGGCAGGCTAGCACGGCGCCTGTCCGCGGCGCGACGGCGCGCGTACCGTGGATCACGGGGTGTGCGCATGAGTGAATCGTCCGGACCCGGGCCCTCCTCGCCGCACGACGCGGCGCGGGAGCGGATGGTCGCGCGGCACCTCAGGGCGCGCGGCATCCGCGACGCCCGCGTGCTCGACGCGATGGCGCGCGTGCCCCGCGAGCTCTTCGTGCCCGATCACCTCGCCGACGACGCCTACGCCGATTCCCCGTTGCCGATCGGGCACGGCCAGACGATCTCGCAGCCGTTCATCGTGGCGCTCACGGCGGAGGCCGCGCGGATCTCCCCCGGCGACCGCGTGCTCGACGTCGGCACCGGATCGGGCTACGCGGCGGCGGTGTATGCGGCGATGGGCGCGCGGGTGTGGTCGGTGGAGTACGTGCCCGACCTCGCGGAGCGGGCGCGGGCGGCGCTCGACGCCGCGAGCGCGGCCCACGTGCGCGTCGTCGTCGGCGACGGCTCGCGCGGGCTGCCGGAGCACGCGCCCTTCGACGCGATCCTCTCCGCCGCTGCGGCCCCCGACATCCCGCCGCCGTGGCGCGCGCAGCTCGCGGACGGCGGGCGCATCGTCATGCCGCGGGAGCGCCATGCGGGCTGGCAGCAGCTCGTGCGCGTCACGCGCCGCGGCGACCGCGAGGAGCCGGACGATCTGGGCCCCGTGCGCTTCGTGCCGCTGCGCGGCGAGCACGGCAGGGCCTGGGCCCGCGGATGTCGGCGGCGCGCGGCAGGATGGGCGGGTGATCACCGCTCTTGCCGTGGCCGGCTACCGCTCCCTCGTCGATCTCGTCGTGCCGCTGGGCAGGGCGACCGTCGTGACGGGAGGGAACGGATCGGGCAAGAGCAGCCTGTACCGGTCGCTGCGCCTGCTGGCCGCCGCCGCGCAGGGGCGCACGATCGCCGCTCTCGCCGAGGAGGGCGGGCTGTCGTCGGCGCTGTGGGCCGGGCCCGAGACGCCGGGATCGGCGAGCGGGACGGTGCGGCGCGGGCCGGTGTCGCTGCGGCTCGGCTTCGCCTCCGAGGAGCTCGGCTATCTCGTCGACCTGGGGCTGCCGCAGATCGACTCGCGCTCGCTGTTCGTGCGCGATGCGGAGATCAAGCGCGAGCAGGTGTTCGCGGGGCCGCTCGCGAAGCCGGCGACGACGTTCGTGGACCGCGACCGCGCGGGCGTGCGGGTGCGCGAGGACGCGTGGCGCGCGCTGCCGGGCGCCCTTGCGCCGCACGAGTCGATCCTGACCGACGTGGCCGACACCGACGCGGGCCCCGAGCTGCTCGCGCTGCGCCGCACGCTGTCATCGTGGCGCTTCTACGACCACTTCCGCACCGACAGGGACGCGCCCGCGCGGCAGCCGCAGGTCGGCACGCGCGTGCGCCACCTCGCGCACGACGGCGCCGACCTCGCGGCCACGTGGGCGTCCGCCGAGGACGCGGGGCTCGATCTGGCCGCCGACGTCGCCGCGGCTTTTCCGGGCGCCCGCGTCGCCGTCGAGACCGGCGAGGACGGGCGCTTCCGCCTGCGCATGCACCAGCGGGGGCTGCTGCGCCCGCTCGAGGCGGCGGAGCTGTCGGACGGCACGCTGCGCTACCTGCTGCTGATCGCGGCCCTGCGGCCCGCGCGCCCGGCCCCGCTCATCGTGCTCAACGAGCCGGAGTCCAGCCTGCACCCCGACCTGCTCGATCCGCTCGCCGCGCTCATCCGCGAGGCGTCGGACGAGACCCAGGTGCTCGTCGTGACGCATGCGGCCCGGCTCGCCGCGGCGCTGGAGGCCGCAGGCGGCGAGCGCGTCGAGCTCACCTCGACGGGCGAGGGCACGCGCGTCGTCGGCCAGCTGCCCCTCGAGGCACCGCCCTGGCGCTGGCCCTCCCGCTGACCGGCTGATCCGCCGATCCGCTGATCCGCTGATCCGCTGATCCGCGAGAATCCAACCCCGCGCCGAGAATCCACGGGCGCTTGGATTCTCGGCGCGCAAGTGGATTCTCAGCGAAGCGGAGGAAGCGGGGCGGCGCGCGTTCACAGGGGGGTGTGGGGCGGATTCTGTCCACAGGTTGAGGGGGAACGCGGGGGCGAGGGCGAGGCAGGCGCGAGCGTGGGTGCATGGCACGAGTCGATATGCGTTCGGGGTCCCTGCGTCCTGCGCCCCTTCCGCTTCTCCGCCGGGCAGACTCGGCTTCCCGCCTGGACGCGGCTCATCGGCGCGGTGAGCTGCATCGTGTGAGTCGCGGTGTGTTCGCACCCGCGGCCGCGTGGCACACGCTGCGCCCGTCGGAGCGCTATCTCGCTCGGGTGCACGCCTACGCCGCCACGCATCCCGACGCCATCTTCATGCTCGAGGCAGCGGCGGTGCTCTACGGGCTCCCCGTCGCCGGTCGCCTCGATGACGTGCATGTCCTCTCCCCGGGCACCGCGGCGGGTCGACGGGTCGCGGGCGTGCGTTTCCACGTGACCGGCGAAGAGAGGCGGATGCGCCGCGAGGACGGCATCCTCGTCGTCGCACCGGAAGAGCTCGCGGTCGACATTGCACGCGCACGGCATCCTGCCATCGCCCTGATGACCGCCGATGCCGTGCTGCGATCAATCGGAGGGGGTGCGCACGACCTGCTCCTCGCGCGGAACGAGGATCGCGCGAGCAGCCGCGGCCGCGCCGCGGCTCGCTGGGCGCTCGAGCGCGCCACGCCGCTCGCGGAGAGCGCGCTCGAGTCGATCAGCCGCGCGGTCATCGAGTGGCTCGGGTACCCGCAGCCCGACCTGCAGGTGGCCTTCCATCCGAGCGACGGCTTGCACTACCGCGCCGACATGTTCTGGCCCGAGGAGCGCGTGATCGGCGAAGCGGACGGGCGCGTGAAGTATGACGGGACCCACGGGGACGGCGCCACGGCGGTCTGGGAGGAGAAACGGCGTGAGGACGAGCTGCGTCGGCACGTCGCCGGGTTCGCGCGCTGGGGGCATGCGGACGTTCGCCTCGTCGATCCCTTCGACGCGATCCTGCGAACCGCTGGCCTGCGCCCTCTCCGCCCGCGATCCGAGCACCCCCTGCTCACGCTGCGAGCCGCGCTCGAACGTCGAGAATCCACCGCCGCGCCGAGAATCCATGGGTGACTGGATTCTCGGCGCGCAAGTGGATTCTCGCGGGTCAGTCGCGGAGCTTGGCGTCGAAGCGCGTCTCGGCCAGGGAGACGCCCGCGAGCTTCGCCTCGGTCGCCTCGGCCGCCGTGAGGGTGCGGTCGGGGGCACGGAAGCGCAGCGCGAACGTGAGGCTCTTCGATCCCTCGGCCACTCCCTCGCCGCGGTAGTCGTCCACGAGGCGGATCGACTCGAGCAGCTCCCCCGCGCCCTCGACCAGCGCGGCGCGCAGCTCGGCGGCCGGCAGCGCGGCATCCACGACGAGCGAGACGTCCTGCGTGGCGGCGGGATACGTCGACAGCGAGGCCACGACGACCCGCTCGCCCGCAAGCGACAGGAGCAGGTCGAGATCGAGCTCGGCCACCGTGACGCGGCCGGGCAGGTCGGCGTCCGCGGCCACCTGCGGCAGCAGCTCGCCCACGTAGCCGACCTCGGTGCCGCCGACCGACAGCACGCCCGCGCGGCCCGGGTGCAGCGCGGCGCGCGCACCCTGCGCCACGTCGATCTCGACGCCCGCCGCCACCGCGATCGTGCGGACGGCGTCGAGCGCGACCTCGAGGCCCGCGGCCTCGGCCGCGCGGCCCGGCTGCTTGGGCGCGGCGTTGCCCGCCAGCAGCAGCGCGACGTGACGCGGCTGCGGCGGCACGGCGGCGCGCAGGCGCGCGATCATGTCGTCCGAGGGGCGCTCCCCGCGCGGCGGGTTCACGTCGGTGCCGTAGTCCACGCCGGGCTCCGGCAGGAAGACGCTGCCCACCTCGAACAGCGCGAGATCGGTCATGCCGCGCGACAGGTTGCGGTGCGCGGTCTGCAGCAGGCCAGGCACGAGCGAGCGGCGCAGGAACGGCGCCGTCTGGTCGAGCGCGTTGGCCAGCCGGATGCTCGGCAGCTTCTCCCCGGTCGCCGATCCGTGCAGGTCGTTCTGCGCCTCCGACACGAACGGGAACGACGGCGTCTCGACGAAGCCGGACGCGGCGAGGGCGTTCGCGACGCGGCGGCGTCCCTGCTGCGCGGGTGTGTATCCGCGGCCCGAGGGCGGGGTGGGCAGGATCGAGGGCACCTTGTCGACGTCGTCGACGCGCGCGACCTCCTCGGCCAGCGTCCACTTGTCGGTCAGATCCGGGCGCCATGACGGCGGCGTGACGGTCCAGCCGTCGGCGGCGTCGGCGACGGCGCAGCCGATGAGCTCGAGCGTCTCGCGGATGCGCTCCGGCGCGTAGTCCACGCCGATGAGGCCGGGCACGAACGCCGCGGGAAGGGCGATGGGCTCGGGCTCGACGACGGCGCCGACCGACGAGCCGAGCGCGTCGGCGGTGCCGCCGGCCAGCTCCACCATGAGGTCCACGACGCGCTGCGCCGCGACGGGCGCGATGAGCGGATCGACGCCGCGCTCGAAGCGGCGCGACGCCTCGCTCGGCAGCTTGTGCCGACGCGCCGTGCGCGCGATCGAGACCTGATCGAACGTCGCCGCCTCCACGAGCACGTTCGTCGTGGCGGCGCTCATCTCCGTCTTCGCGCCGCCCATGACGCCGGCCAGGCCGATCGGGCCGGACTCGTCGGTGATGAGCAGGTCCTCGGCGAACAGCGTGCGCGTCTGGCCGTCGAGCGTCTCGAGGGTCTCCCCCTCGCTCGCACGGCGCACGGTGATGCCGCCCGCGAGGGTGTCGAGGTCGTAGCCGTGGATGGGCTGGCCGAGCTCGATCATGACGTAGTTGGTGATGTCGACGAGCAGCGAGATCGAGCGCACGCCTGCCAGCGACAGCCGCGCCACCATCCAAGGCGGTGTCGGCCGCGAGGCGTCGACGCCGCGCACGACGCGCGTGACGAACTCGCTCGCGCCGATGCGGCCGCGGATCGGGGCCTCGTCGCGGATCGCGACGGGGAATCCGGAGGCCGCCGCGACGTCGTCGCGCAGGCCAGGATCGATGAAGCGCGCGCCCGTCGAGAGGGCGTACTCGCGCGCGAGGCCGCGGATCGACAGGGCGTAGCCGCGGTCGGGGGTGACGTTCACGTCGACCGCGACGTCGTCGAGGCCGAGCAGCGCGATGGCATCCGTGCCCACCTCGGGATCGATCCCCCACTCGACGAGCCGGATGATGCCGGAGTGCTCGTCGCCGAGGCCCAGCTCCTTGGCCGAGGCGATCATGCCGTCCGAGACATGCCCATAGGTCTTGCGGGCCGCGATCGGGAAGGGCCCGGGCAAGACGGCGCCCGGCAGCGTCACGACGACCTTGTCGCCCTGCACGAAGTTCGACGCGCCGCAGACGATGCCGCGCACGCCGCCGTTCGCCTCGCCCACGTCGACCTGGCACCAGCGGATCGTCTTGCCGTTCGACTGCGGCTCCTCGACGAACTCGAGCACCTTCCCGACGACGATCGGCCCCGTCAGGTCGAAGGAGATGACCTCCTCCTCCTCGAAGCCGACCGACACGAGCGCCGCGAAGACGTCCTCCGGGGTCGCGTCCTGAGGGACCTCGACGAACTCACGCAGCCACGAAAGCGGGACGCGCATCACACCACCATCCCGAACTGCTCGCTGAAGCGCACATCGCCCTCGGCCATGTCGCGCATGTCCTGCACGTCCGAGCGGAACATGAGGGCCCGCTCGATCCCGATCCCGAACGCGAAGCCGCTGTAGACCTCCGGGTCGATCCCCGCCGCGCGCAGCACGTTCGGGTTGACCATGCCGCAGCCGCCCCACTCGATCCAGCGTGCGCCGCCCTTGAAGGTCGGGTGCCACAGGTCGAACTCGGCGCTCGGCTCGGTGAACGGGAAGTAGTTGGTGCGCAGGCGGGTCTTCGCCTCGGGGCCGAACAGCTCGCGCGCGAGGTGGTCGAGCGTGCCCTTCAGGTGCGCCATCGTGATGCCCTTGTCGACGACCAGGCCCTCGGCCTGCGTGAAGACGGGCAGGTGCGTCGCGTCGAACTCGTCGGTGCGGTACACCTTGCCCGGGCACAGCACGTAGATCGGCACGTCGCGCTCGAGCATCGAGCGCATCTGCACGGGGCTCGTGTGCGTGCGCATGACGAGGTGGCGGTCGACCGGATCGACGAAGAAGGTGTCCTGCATCTGTCGGGCGGGGTGGTCCTCGTCGAGGTTGAGGGCGTCGAAGTTGAACCACTCGTGCTCGAGCTCGGGGCCCTCCGCGATCTCCCATCCCATGCCCACGAAGATGTCGCTGATCTGCTCCTGCAGCAGGCTCATGGGGTGGCGCGCGCCCGTGCGGGTCCGGCTCGCGACGGCGGTGATGTCGATGCGCTCGGCCTCGAGCCGCGCGGCGAGCTCGGCCTGCGCCAGCTCGTCCTCGCGCGCCGCGAACGCCTGGTTCACGCGGCCGCGCGCGGCGCCGACGAGCTTGCCGTACTCGGCCTTGTGCTCCTTGGCGACGTGGCGCATCTGCGCGTTCAGCGCGGCGAGCGGGCTGCCCTCCCCCTGGTGGGCGGCGCGGGCGGCCTTGAGCGACGCGGTGTCGGTGGCGGCGGCGACGGCGGCGAGCGCATCGGCCACCGCGGCCTCGACGGCCTCTGGCGTGATCTCGGGTGCATCGGACACGAGAGTCGAGTCTAGTTCGTCGTCAGCGGCGGGTCAGAGGCGGCCGTCGCCGTGCCCCGCCCCACCGTCGCGCGAAGCGAACACGTCCGCATCCTGCTGGGCGATGACCTGGGTGATGGTCGACTCCTGGTGCAGACGCGGGGCGATCGCGTCCTGAGCGGCCTTCACACGCGGCGACTTCGACATGCGCTTCTCGACGAGCCGCGCCACCAGCGAGAGGAGGAGGCACATCCCGATGTAGATGCCGCCGATGATGATCGCCGCGGGGATGTACGGCCGGCCCGTCTGCAGGTTGCCGCCGATGAGCTTGGCCACGTACAGCAGCTCCTCGTACGTGATGATCGAGCCGAGCGCGGTGTCCTTGAGGCACACGACCAGCTGGGCGAGGATGACGGGCATCATCGCCCGCACGGCCTGCGGCATCAGGATGAACGTCATGACGCCCGACTTGCGCAGGCCGATGGCGTAGCCGGCCTCGCTCTGACCGCGCGGCAGCGAGTGGACGCCGGCGCGCAGCGCCTCGGCGATCACCGAGCCGTTGTAGGCGATGAGCGCGATGACCACGGCCGCATACGGCGACATCGAGACGCCGATCGACGGCAGGCCGTAGTACAGGATCATCATCATGATCAGAACCGGGACGGCGCGGAACACCTCGGTGATCACCGTGAACGGCACGCGCACCCACGCGTGGTCCGACAGCCGGCCGACCGCGAGGACGAAGGCGAAGACGATGGAGCCGACACCCGCCGTCGCGAAGGCGAGCACTGTCTGCACCAGCGCCGGAAGGATCTGGTTCTGCCACACGTAGGTGTAGGAGAACACCGACCACTTCTGCGCCGTGAACTGACCCGAGGCGATGAACAGCCAGATGACCCACGCGAGCAGCGCGATGAGCACCACGACGGTGAGCGCGCCGAGGATGCGGTTGCGCAGGATCGCCTTCGGACCCGGGACGTCGTACAGGACCGAGGTCATCGCAGCACCTTCCATCGGGTCTCGAGCGTTCGCTGCAGCCACGACAGCAGCAGGACCATCGCGACGAAGAATCCGGCGATCCACAGCAGCACGACCATCGCCGGTTCCCCACGCTCGGAGAGGTTCGCGCGCATCGAGCCGAGCTCCACGACCGAGAATCCCGCAGCGACCGTCGTGTTCTTGAGCAGCGCGATGAACACGCTCATCATCGGCGGGACGATCGAGCGGAACGCCTGAGGCAGAACGATGAGCGTCATCACCTGACCGAACGGCAGCCCGATCGCGCGGGCTGCCTCGGCCTGTCCGACGGGGACGGTGTTGATGCCCGCCCGCAGGGCCTCGGCGACATAAGTGGCCGTGTAGAAGCCGAGCGCGAGAATCGCCAGCGAGGTGTAGCTGAGGTCGACGAGGTCGAGCGCCGGGAAGCCCAGCGCGAAGAAGAAGAAGATGAGGGTCAGCGGCGTGTTGCGCACGAGGTTGACGTACGCCGTGCCGACGGCGCGCGCGATCGGCACGGGCGAGACGCGCATCGCGCCCACGATCGTCCCGAGGACCAGCGCCATGACGCCGCTCACCACGAACAGCAGCACGGTGTTGCCCAGCGCATCGCCCCAGAGATCGAGGTTGTCAATCAGGGTGTCCACGTCCGCCTTCCCAGGAAGTCGTTCCGCGGTGGCCGGCCTGTGGGGCCGGCCACCGCGGAGGGTGTCGAAGTCGGTCGATCAGTAGCGGTCGACCGCGGGCTGCTCGGGCTCGACGCCCGCGTCACCCAGCTCCATGTCGAAGATCGCCGACCAGGTGTCGGGGTTCTCCTCGAGAACCGTGTTCATGAAGTCGCGCAGCGCGTCGTCGCCCTTGGGCAGGCCGATGCCGTACTTCTCCTCCGAGAACGGCTCGCCGACGATCTTCAGCTCGTCCGGGTAGGCCGCGGCGTAGCCGATGAGGATCAGCTCGTCCGTCGTGACAGCATCGACGGTGCCGTTGAGCAGCGCGTCCACGCACTGCGTGTACGTGTCGAACTCCTCGGTCTGCGCCTCGTAGTTGTCGCGGATGTTCTGGATCGGCGTGGAGCCGGTCGCCGAGCAGACGGTGACGTCGCTGGTCAGATCGGCATCCGACTCGATCTCGCTGTCCGCAGCCACGAGCAGACCCTGGCCGGTCTCGAAGTACGGGCCGGCGAAGTCGATCTGCTGCTTGCGGGCGTCGGTGATCGAGTAGGTGCCGACGTAGAAGTCGATGTCGCCGTTCACGATCGCCTGCTCGCGGTTCGCCGACGGGATCGCCTGCCACTCGATCTGCTCCTCGCCGAAGCCGAGTTCCGCGGCCATCCAGCGCGCGATCTCGACGTCGAAACCGGTGCGCTCGCCCGTGGTGGCGTCGAGGTATCCGAGACCGGGCTGGTCCTCCTTCACGCCGATGCGGACCTCGCCCGCCTCGACCATCGCGTCGTAGGTGGGGCTGCCCTCGAGCGAGACGTCGGTGGCGACCTCGTAGGGCTTCTCCGATCCGGCGTCGCCCGAGTCGCCCGAGCCGCCGGCGTCGCCGCCGCCCGGGGTGCCGCTGTTGCACGCCGTCAGGGCGAGCAGCGCGGTGGCGGCGATGCCGACCGCCGCGATGTTGCGGATCTTTCGCATGGTTCCTCCTGGTTGGTGTGGGCGCCGCTGCTGTGTTGCGGAGCCTCGTGGGAGTCTCTTCTCAGTGGGTGATGAGCTTGGAGAGGAAGTCCTTGGCACGATCCGACTGGGCGTTCGTGAAGAACTCGTCGGGCGTCGCCTGCTCGACGATCTCGCCGTCGGCCATGAACACGACGCGGTCGGCGGCCTTGCGCGCGAAGCCCATCTCGTGCGTGACGACGATCATGGTCATGCCCTCCTTCGCCAGGCTCACCATGACGTCGAGGACCTCGTTGATCATCTCGGGGTCGAGGGCGCTGGTCGGCTCGTCGAAGAGCATCACCTTGGGCTGCATGGCGAGCGCGCGGGCGATCGCCACGCGCTGCTGCTGACCGCCCGAGAGCTGCGCGGGAAGCTTGTCGGCCTGGTGGCCCACGCCCACCCGGTCGAGCAGGCGCCGGGCCTCGGTCTCGGCGTCGGCCTTGCTGAGGCCGCGGACCTTGATCGGCCCGAGCGTGACGTTCTCGAGGATCGTCAGGTGCGCGAAGAGGTTGAACGACTGGAACACCATGCCGACCTCGGCCCGCAGCTTCGCGAGCGCCTTGCCCTCCTTGGGCAGCTCCGCGCCGTCGATGCGGATGGAACCGCTCGTGATGGTCTCGAGCCGGTTGATCGTGCGGCACAGCGTGGACTTGCCCGAACCGGACGGACCGATCACGACGACGACCTCGCCCGCGTCGACGGTGAGGTTGATGTTTTTCAGTGCGTGGAAGTCGCCATAGTGCTTCTGCACGTTCTCCACGACGACAAGGGGCTCAGCCATGCGTTTCACCCTAGGGCCACGATGAGACAACGACCAACCGGGCGCAACCGCTTTACCGAGACGTAACAACACCGGAGTCCCGGGCGCGTCTCGCCCGGGCGACGCGCCGCCGGCTCCCCGCCGCTCAGGAGCGCTGGGAGAAGGCGCTCTCGTAGAGGCACACGCTCGCCGCGGTGGCGAGGTTCAGCGACTCCGCGCGGCCGAAGATCGGCAGCCGCAGCGCCCGGTCGGCGAGCGCGAGCGCCTCGTCGTCGAGGCCGCGCGCCTCGTTGCCGAACACCCACGCCGTGGGGCCGGCCAGGCCGCCCGCGGCGCGGACGGCGAGCAGGTCCTCGCCCTTCACATCGGCCGCGATCACGGTCATGCCGGCGCCGTGCGCGCGCTCGATCGCCTCGGGCAGCGAGGCACCGACGGCGTACGGCAGGTGGAAGAGCGAGCCCGTCGTCGAGCGGACGACCTTGGGGTTGTGCGGATCGACGGTGCGGCCGGTGAGCACGACCGCGTCGGCTCCCGCGGCGTCGGCCGCGCGGATGATCGTGCCGAGGTTGCCGGGATCGCGCACCTCCTCACAGATCGCGACGAGCCGTGGGAATCCGTCGAACACGTCGCGGATGGACGTGGGCGTCTGGCGCGCGACGGCGAGGAGCCCCTGCGGCGTGACCGTGTCGGCCATGGCGGCCAGCACCGCCTCCGTCACGTACTCGGCCTCGACGCCCGCGTCGGTGAGGAGCGTGCGGATGTCGCCGTGCCGCTCGAGCGCGGAGGGCGTGGCGAACAGGTCGACGATCGCGTCGGGGCGATATTCGAGCCCCTCGCGCACGGACTGCGGCCCCTCCAGCAGGAACAGGCCCGTCTCCTCGCGCGCGTTGCGCTTGGCGAGCTTGGCGACGGCGCGCACGCGCGGCGACCGGGGGTTCTCGAGCACGCAGCCAGCCTACGTGCGGGCCCGGCGCGAGCCCGGGCGGCGCGCGGCGTCGATCCGCCCAGCGGAGGAGAACACGCCCACCGGAGGACCGATCCCCCGATCCGCTCCTCCGCACGGCCGGTTCTCCTCCGCACGGCAGCGGGCGCGCAGACAGACGAAGGCGGGGCGCCCCCGAGGGGACGCCCCGCCTTCGCGGGGTGAAGCTGCTTACGCGGCCTTCGGCGCGTTCACGTCGGCCGGGAGCGCCTTCTTGGCGGTCTCGACGAGCGACGTGAAGGCGGCGGGCTCGCTCACGGCGAGCTCGGCGAGCATGCGGCGGTCGACCTCGACGCCCGCCAGGGCCAGGCCCTGGATGAAGCGGTTGTAGGTGATGCCGTTCTGGCGCGCCGCGGCGTTGATCCGCTGGATCCACAGGCGACGGAAGTCGCCCTTCTTCTTGCGACGGTCGCGGTACGCGTAGACGAGCGAGTGGGTGACCTGCTCCTTCGCCTTGCGGTACAGGCGCGAACGCTGGCCACGGTAACCCGAGGCGCGCTCGAGGATGACGCGACGCTTCTTCTGGGCGTTGACAGCCCGCTTGACTCTAGCCATTCTTCAGATTCCTAACGTGATCTCGCGTCGTCTCAGCGACCGAGGAGCTTCTTGACGACCTTGAGGTCGTTGCCCGAGATGACCTGGTCCTGGTTCAGGCGGCGGGTGCGACGGCTCGACTTGTGCTCGAGGTTGTGGCGCATGTTGGCCTGCTGCTTCTTGATCTTGCCGCTGCCGGTGATCTTGAAGCGCTTCTTGCTGCCCGAGTGGGTCTTCTGCTTCGGCATCTTCTCTTCCTTACGTTGGCGCCCATCGGGCGACGTCCTGTGCTGCCCGCCGGGGCGGGAAGTGTGTGGGGCTTACTCGGCCGCGACCTCGGCGTCCGCACCGGTCTTGGCGGCGCGGGCCGCCTCGCGGTTGGCCGCGCGCGCCGCGTTCTGCTCGGCCTTCGCGTCGGACTTGTTGCGGTGCGGGGCGATCACCATCGTCATGTTGCGACCATCGAGCGTGGGCCGGTGCTCGACCGATCCGAACTCCGCGACGTCCTCGGCGAACTTCTGCAGCAGCTTGGCGCCCATCTCGGGGCGCGACTGCTCGCGGCCTCGGAACAGGATCATGGCCTTGACCTTGTCGCCGGCCTGCAGGAACCCCTCGGCACGCTTGCGCTTGGTCTCGTAGTCGTGCTGATCGATCTTGAGGCGGAAGCGGACTTCCTTGAGGATCGTGTTCGCCTGGTTGCGACGAGCCTCCTTGGCCTTCTGCGCGGCCTCGTACTTGAACTTGCCGTAGTCCATGATCTTGACCACGGGCGGCTTCGAGTTGGGGGCCACCTCGACCAGGTCGAGATCGGCCTCCTGAGCCAGGCGCAGGGCGGCCTCGATGCGGACGACGCCGATCTGCTCGCCGTTCGGCCCGACGAGTCGGACCTCCGGAACGCGGATGCGCTCGTTGGTGCGGGGATCGCTGATGCGGAACTCCTTGGGTGCGATGGCTGTGGCCACCGTGGCGCGACGTTCACGACACGGGCGGGAGAGGGAACTCAGCATCCACCCGTGCACGACGACTGACGTCGGCTCACCCGAACACCCGGATCTCGCTGTTAACCGATCTCTGGATGACGACCCGCTGACCGCGGGCGGAGTGTGACCCGGTAGCCTAAGACGGCAAGCGCGGGTGGGATGTGAATCCTCTTTCGTCCGGAACGCATTCCGGAGCCGCCCCAAGACTACCAGAAAGCCCCGATGAGCACCATGCCGTCCTCCCACAGCCACTCCTTCGACGCGGATCGCCACGCCCGGTGGGAGGAACAGGAGCAGGCGGCGGACGCCGCGGGCGCCGCTCGCGACATCGCCGATGTGCCCGCCGTCGAGGTGATCGCCTCCGCGTGCATCCACCTCATGAGCGCCGCCGCCGTCAAGCTCGGGCTCGGCGACGACGAGAACGCCGAGGAGTTCACGGACCTCGACGAAGCCCGCAAGCTCCTCAACTCCCTCGCCGGCCTCGTGACGGCCGCGGCGCCCGAGATCAGCGACTCGCACGCCCGCCCGATCCGCGACGGGCTGCGCTCGCTGCAGTTGCGCTTCCGCGAGATCTCCACCATCCCGGACGCCCCGGGCAAGGGCCCGGGCGAGAAGTTCACCGGCTCGGTGATCTGACCTTTATTTGATCTGCGCGCGCTCGGGCGCCGCTCTGCGGCGCCGCTCGCGTGCTCGCGCCGGCGCTGCCGCGCCGGCGAGGCAGCGCTTCGCGCTGCGGGGCGGCCGCACGAGCGGCCGCACGCTCGCTTCGCTCGCACAGTGACCGGTTGCGCCGTGGTGAGCGACCGATCGGTTGCGGTGGTCGCGTCATCTCCGCGGCGTCGCCGCTGAAGTTCAGCACCCGATCGGGTTCGACCTGTCGGTGCAACCGGTCAGGAAAGTCCTCGCGCGAGCTTCACCTGGAGGCTGTCGACGAGCACCGCGATGCGGTCGTCCGCCGCCCAGCGCCGGGCGAGGCGCTGCAGCACGGCGTCGAGCTCGGTACGCTCCAGGCCCTCGACGAGCGTGAGGCGCACGACGAGCTCGGGGCCGCGCAGGCGCGCGGCCGGGTCGCCCGGCTCGACGGCGAGGTCGAGCACGGCCAGCTCCTGGCCGATCGACTCCTGCAGGCCCCGGTAGACCTCGGGGCTCGTCCACGCCGGCTCCCACGGCTGCGACTGCGCGATCGCCCACACGGCCGGCCGGCGCACGACGAACTCGGTGTCGGCGGCGGGATCGATCACGACGAGGTCGGTCTGCTCCCCCGCCGCCGCGAGCGCGGCGCGCGTGCCGGCGACGGGGATCGGGCGTGCCTTCGCGTCCCACCGGCGCATCGTGTCGACGCTCGAGAAGACCGGCTGCACGCTGCGGCCGTCGGGGGCCGCGACCGTGACGATCGACAGCTCCTGCGTCTTGTCCACCGCGAGCCCGTGCGCGCCTACGCCCTCGTCGCCCTTCTCGGCCACGAGCGGCACGAGCACGCGCGCCTCGCGCAGCGCGTCGACGACCGCGACGGGATCGCCCGAGCCGTCGCGGAAGCGCGTCAGCGCCTCCCACAGACGCGGGTCGGCCGATCCGTCGTCCCCGGCGGCCGGGTTCGCGCGGAACGTGCGGCCCTCCCACGGAACGCCGGCGGAGTCGGCGCGCGACGGATCCCCCGTTCCGCCCTGCGCGCCGCCGTGGTCGTGCACGATCTCAGTCGGTGGCGACGTCGAGCGCCTCGGCGAGCGTGAACGCGCCGGCGTAGAGCGCCTTGCCCACGATCGCGCCCTCGACGCCCTCGGGCACGAGACCGCGCAGCGCGGCGATGTCGTCGAGGCTCGAGACGCCGCCGGAGGCGATGACGGGCTTGTCCGTCCGCGAGGCGACCTCGCGCAGCAGCTCCAGGTTCGGGCCCCTGAGGGTGCCGTCCTTCGTCACGTCGGTCACGACGTAGCGCGCGCAGCCGGCGTCCTCGAGGCGGTCGAGCACCTCCCAGAGGTCCCCGCCCTCCTGCGTCCAGCCGCGGGCGGCCAGCGTGGTCCCGCGCACGTCGAGCCCGACGGCCACGGCCTCGCCGTAGCGGCCGATGATCGACGCGGTCCACTCGGGGTTCTCGAGCGCGGCCGTGCCGAGGTTGATGCGGTGCGCGCCGCTCTCGAGCGCCGCCTCGAGCGAGGCGTCGTCGCGGATGCCGCCGGAGAGCTCGATGTTGACGCCCTTGACGTGCTTGAGCACCTTGCGCAGCACGGCGGTGTTGCTGCCGCGCCCGAAGGCGGCGTCGAGGTCGACGAGGTGGATCCACTCGGCGCCCTGCGCGGCCCACTGCTCCGCGGCCTCGATGGGGTCGCCGTAGCTCGTCTCGGCTCCGGCCTCGCCCTGGGTGAGGCGCACGGCCTTGCCACCGGCCACGTCGACGGCGGGCAGCAGGATCAGTCCGGGTGTGGACGCGAAATCGTTCATATCTCCCTGTGCGGGCGGGACGCTACCGCCGGAACGCACGATGTCTGAGGGTACGCGCGCCGGGCCGATCGATCCAATCGAGCGCGAACTCCGGCGCGGATGCCCGGGGAGGGCGCGGATCGGGACCGCGCGCGGGATCAGCCGCGCAGCGATCCGACCCAGTTCGCGAGCAGGCGGATGCCGGCCTCGCCCGACTTCTCGGGGTGGAACTGGGTGGCCGAGAGCGGGCCGTTCTCGACGGCGGCGATGAACCGCCCGCCGTGCGCGGCCCACGTGACGGCGGGCTCGGGGAACGGGGGCTGCACGTCGAGCGTCCACTCCTGCGCGGCGTACGAGTGCACGAAGTAGAACCGCTCCTCGCCGATGCCGCGGAACAGCACGGAGCTCTCGGGCGCCTCGACGGTGTTCCAGCCCATGTGGGGAACGACGGGCGCATCGAGCTCGCGGACGACGCCGGGCCACTCCCCGAGGCCCTCGGTGTCGGCGCCGCGCTCGATCCCGCGCTCGAAGAGGATCTGCATGCCCACGCAGATGCCCATGACGGGCCGGCCGCCCGCCAGCCGGCGCTCGATCAGCTCGCCGCCGCGGATGGCGTTCAACTGCTCCATGACGGCGCGGAACGCGCCCACGCCGGGCACGAGCAGGCCGTCGGCATCGCGCACGAGCCCGCGGTCGTTCGTCAGGCGCGCGTCGGCGCCGGCCGCCTGCAGGGCCTTGACGGCGGAGTGGACGTTGCCCGATCCGTAGTCCAGGACCGCGACGAGCGGCCGCTCCTGGCCGGCGGAAGCCGCGTCGGTCACAGCGCGCCCTTCGTGGACGGCACGCCCGTCACGAGCGGGTCGAGGGCCTTGGCCTGGCGGAACGCGCGCGCGAGCGCCTTGAACTCCGCCTCGGCGATGTGATGCGGGTCGCGGCCGCCCAGCACGCGCACGTGCACGGTGAGGCCGGCGTTGAACGCGATCGCCTCGAAGGTGTGGCGCACGAGCGATCCCGTGAAGTGCCCGCCGATGAGGTGCTGCTCGAATCCGGCCGGCTCGCCGGTGTGGACGAGGTAGGGCCGCCCGGAGATGTCGACGACGGCCTGCGCGAGCGCCTCGTCGAGCGGCACGAGCGCGTCGCCGTAGCGCGAGATGCCCGACTTGTCGCCGAGCGCCTCGCGGATCGCCTGCCCCAGCACGATCGCGACGTCCTCGGCGGTGTGGTGCGCGTCGATGTGCGTGTCGCCGCTCGCCTTCACCGTGAGGTCGGTCAGCGAGTGCTTCGCGAACGCCGTGAGCATGTGGTCGAAGAACGGCACGCTCGTGTCGATGCTGCTCGCGCCGGTGCCGTCGAGGTCCAGTTCGAGCTCGACGGACGACTCGCTCGTCGAGCGGCTGCGGCGGGCGGTGCGGGCTGCGGTCATACCCTCGAGTCTATTGCGCGGGGCGGGATCCCGGCTCAGTTGCCGATCTCCGCGAGCGCCTCGAGGAACGCCGTCGTCTCGTCCTCCGTGCCCGCCGTGACGCGCAGGTGGCCGGGGATGCCGATGTCGCGCACGAGGATGCCGCGGTCGCGCAGCGCCGACCAGGTGCGCGAGGGATCGGTCACCCCGCCGAACAGGACGAAGTTCGCCCACGACGGGTAGACGGTGTAGCCGAGCGCCTCGAGCGTGGCCGACATGCGGTCGCGCTGCTCGACGATCTCGTCGACCGTGCGCAGCATCGTGTCGGCGTGGCGCAGGGCCGCGGAGGCCGCCGCCTGCGTGAGGGCGGACAGGTGGTAGGGCAGCCGGACGAGACGCAGCGCGTCGATGAAGGCGGGATCGGCGGCGAGGTAGCCGACGCGCGCGCCGGCGAAGGCGAACGCCTTGCTCATGGTGCGCGAGACGGCCAGGCGCGGGCGCCCCTCCAGCAGGCTCAGGGCCGACGGCTCCTCGCGCGGCGCGAACTCGCGGTACGCCTCGTCGACGATGACGATCCCGTCGGTGGCGTCGTAGACCGCCTCGACGACGTCGAGCGACAGCGGCGTGCCCGTGGGGTTGTTGGGCGCGCAGAGGAAGACGACGTCGGGCCGCGCGTCGGCGACCTGACGGGCCGCGTCCTCGGGATCGATCTCGAAGCGCGGGCCGCGCTCGCCCGTCACCCAGTCGGAGCCGACGCCGCGGGCCAGCAGCCCATACATCGAGTAGGTGGGTGCGAAGCCGAAGGCCGAGCGCCCCGGCCCGCCGAAGGCCTGCAGCGCCTGCTGGAGCACCTCGTTCGAGCCGTTGGCCGCCCAGAGCTGCTCGGGCACGAGTCCGTGGCCGAGGTAGTCGGCGAATCCCTCGCGCAGCTGGGTGAACTCGCGGTCGGGGTAGCGGTTCACGTCGCGCAGGGCGCGCGAGACGGCGTCGGCGATGTCGTCGGCGACATCGTCGGGCACCGGATGCGTGTTCTCGTTGACGTTCAGCGCGACCGGAACCGCCATCTGCGGCGCCCCGTAGGGCGTCTGCCCGCGCAGGTCGGCGCGGAGCGGCAGGTCGTCGAGGGTGATCGCGGGAGCGATCGAGGTATTCGCCGGGTCGGAGGTCACGCCCTCCATGTTAGATCCGAGCGGCCCCTCGATGCCGGACGATCGCCGTGCCCGTCATCGCGAGGACGACGATGCCGCCCCGGCCCCCGCTCAGTCGGCGTAGCCCGCGGGAACCGCGATCTGCTGGCCGGGGCTCACGAGCCCGCCGGCGAGGTTGTTGAGCCGCTTCAGCTCGTACACCACGTCGCGCGGGTCGTGACCGGGCGCCACGTCCTGCGCGATGCTCCACAGCGAATCGCCCGCGGTGACCGTGACGAGGTGGAACGCCGAGGCGTCGGCGCCCGCCTCGCCCGATGCCAGGGCCGCGCCGCCGCCGAGCACGGCCGCCGCGAGACCCGCGACGACCGGGGCGGCCGCCAGCGCCGCCAGCACGCGGCGGCCGCGCACCGTGAGGCGCAGCCGGGTGCGGGGCGCGGAGGGGGCTGCCGCTGCCGTGAGGATGGCGGTGCTCATGTCGTGCTCCTTCTGTCTGGGCGGCTTCGCATCCGACGCTCGGCCGGGAGGCCGGATGCGAAGCTCTGTACCGAATATACGTTCGACGGTTCGAACATGTCAACGCTATCTCCGACATCCGACATCGGATCCGCCGGGACACGCTCGAACAAATCTCCCGAAGACCCCGACGAATCGGCTACCTTCGAGGTCGAGGGTCACGTAATCACGGACCTCCGACATCCGAACGAGGAGCACAGATGAGCGACGCCGCGGCCGACATCGCCGGCACCGACGACAAGCCCCGCACGCGGCGTCGCCGGAACCTCAGCGAGAAGCAGATGGCCATCCTCGAGGTCATCCAGCGCTCGATCCAGCGCCACGGCTACCCGCCGAGCATGCGCGAGATCGGCGACGCCGTCGGGCTGAAGTCGCTCTCGAGCGTGACGCACCAGCTCGGCCAGCTCGAGCTCAGCGGCTACCTGCGCCGCGACCCCGGCAAGACGCGCGCCATGGAGGTGCTCATCGACCTGCCCGGTCTGTCGGGCGAGAACCCGGCCGACACGGCGCCCGCCGTCGGCGACGCGGCGATGGTGCCGCTCGTCGGGAACATCGCCGCGGGCGTGCCGATCACGGCGGAGCAGCAGGTCGAGGAGATCTTCCCCCTGCCCCGCCAGCTCGTGGGCAAGGGCGAGCTGTTCATGCTCAAGGTCAACGGCGACTCGATGATCGACGCCGCGATCTGCCACGGCGACTGGGTGGTCGTGCGCGCGCAGAACAACGCCGAGAACGGCGACATCGTCGCGGCGATGCTCGACGGCGAAGCCACCGTGAAGGCCTTCCGCCAGCGCGACGGCCACACGTGGCTGCTGCCGCGCAACTCGGCGTTCGAGCCGATCCTCGGCGACGAGGCGACCGTGCTGGGCAAGGTCGTCGCCGTGCTGCGCGCCGTCTGATCCGCACCGGCGGGCGCCCTGCGGCCCGCCGCCGTCTCGCCTACGGTGGGTGGCATGGCCTCCGAAGCGACCGCCCCCGCCCGCACGATCGCGCCCTACGGCACGTGGCGATCGCCGATCACCGCGGCCGACGTGGCCGGCGGATCGCTGCGCCTGGACGGCGCGCGCTTCGTGGGCGACGAGGTCTGGTGGAGCGAGGGCCTGCCGGCCGAGCGCGGCCGCACGGCCCTGATGCGCGGCGAGGCCGGCCGCGAGCCCGAGGTGCTGCTGCCCGCCCCCTGGAGCGTGCGCTCCCGCGTGCACGAGTACGGCGGCGGTGCGTGGACCGCCGGCGACGACGGCGTCGCCTACTTCGTCGAGCACGCCGACCAGCGCGTCTACAGGTTCGCGCCGGGCACGGATCCCGAGCCGCTCACCCCGGCGGACGGCGGCATGTGCTTCGGCGACCTCACCCTCGCCGAGGGCGCGCTGTGGGCCGTGCGCGAGACGCACACCGGCGCCCCGGTGCCCGCGCGCGACATCGTGCGCATCCCCCTCGACGGGTCGGCCGCGCACGACGCGGCCGCCGTCGCGAGCGTCGTGGCGGGCAGCGACTTCCTCGCCTATCCGGCCCCGCGCGGCGATCGGATCGCGTGGATCGCGTGGGACCATCCCGACATGCCGTGGGACGCCGCCGAGCTGCGCGTCGGCCGCCTCGACGAGCGCGGCCGCGTGACCGAGCACGTGGTGATCGCCGGCGGGCGCACCGCGGCGGGCACCGTCTCGGCGCTGCAGCCCGAGTGGACGGGCGACGACGAGCTGATGTTCCTCGCCGACATCCCGCACCCGGGGCAGGATGCGCGCTGGAACCTGCACTGGGCGCGCTTCGACGGCCTGTCGGCGGTCGGGCCCGAGCCGATCATGACGGTCGACGCCGACACGGGCGGGCCGCTGTGGAACCTCGGCGCGCGCTGGTACGCGACCATGGCCGACGGCCGGATCCTCGCGGTGCAGACGAACGGATCGGATCAGCTCGTCGTGATCGATCCCACGTGCGGCGCCGAGGACGCCCTCGACACGCCCCTCACGGGCGGCGTGCTCGTGCGCGACGTGCGGGGCCAGCGCGTGCTGCTGACCGGCGCCGGCGCGCGCGTGCCGGGCGGCCTGTGGCTGCTCGACGTCGACGCGCACACGATCGAGCCGGTGCGGGGCGGCGTGCCCGTCGGCGACCTCGACCCCGCCTGGCTGCCGGTCTCGCGCGCCATCACCTGCCCCGGTCCGAACGGTCCCGTGCACGCGTTCGACTACCCGCCGACGAGCCCCGAGTTCGACGCACCCGAGGGCGAGCTGCCGCCCTACCTCGTGCTGGTGCACGGCGGTCCCACCACCCACGTCTCGGGCACGCTCTCGATCGTCATGGCGTACTTCACGAGCCGCGGCATCGGCGTGCTCGACGTGAACTACGGCGGGTCCACGGGCTACGGCAGGGGCTATCGCGAGCGGCTGCGCGGCGGCTGGGGCGTCGTCGACGTACAGGACACGGCGGCCGCGGCGCGCGGGCTCGCGGAGGCGGGGCTCGCGGACGCGGACCGGATCGCGATCAAGGGCGGATCGGCGGGCGGCTGGACGGTGCTGTGCGCGGTCGCCGACACCGACGCCTTCGCCGCGGGCATCAGCCGCTACGGCGTGGCGGATCTGCGCCGCCTCGTGGCCGACACGCACGACTTCGAGGCGCGCTACCTCGACGGGCTCGTCGGCCCCCTGCCCGAGGCCGAGGAGGTGTACGTCTCGCGGTCGCCGCTGTCGCGCCCCGAGACGCTGCGCACGCCCCTGCTGATCCTGCAGGGCGCGGACGATCCCGTCGTGCCGCCGAGCCAGTCGGAGGCGCTGCGCGACGCGCTCGCGGCCAACGGCGTGCCGCACGCGTACCTGCTGTTCGAAGGCGAGTCGCACGGCTTCCGCCGCGCCGACACGCTGCAGCGCGCGTTCGAGGCGGAGCTGGCGTTCCTCGGCGAGGTGCTCGGCTTCACCACCCCGGACACCCCGCCGCTCGAGCTGGACTGACGACACCCCGCCGAACCCGCCCTCGATCGGCGAGCCCGCGCCGCATCGAGCGCGGGCTCGGTGGACGAGCGCGGGTTCGGCGGGGGTGTGGGGTCAGAGCGTGTAGGGCTCCAGCTCCGCCGCGAGGCGGGCGTTGACGCGCGCGTGGACGAACGTGCCCTCGGTCTCGTGGCGGCGCTCGAGGAGCTGGCCGGTCTCGTGGATGGCCGAGACGAGCTCGCCGCGGCTGTACGGCACGACGGCGCGCAGCTCGACCTCGGGCAGCGGCAGCGCGTCCTCGACGACGCGGCGCAGCTCGTCGATGCCCTCGCCCGTGCGGGACGAGACGAACACCGCGCGCGGCTCGAGACCGTGCAGCACGAGGCGGGTGTCGTCGTCGACGAGGTCGGCCTTGTTGAAGACGACGATCTCGGGCACCTCGCGCGCCCCCACCTCGCCCATCACGTCGCGCACCGTGGCGATCTGCCCGGCGGGATCGGGGTGGTGCGCGTCGACGACGTGCAGCAGCACGTCGGCGTCGGCGACCTCCTCGAGGGTCGAGCGGAACGCCTCGACGAGCTGGTGCGGCAGGTTGCGGACGAAGCCCACGGTGTCGGCGAGCGTGTACACGCGCCCGTCGCTCGTCTCCGTGCGGCGCACGGTCGCATCGAGCGTGGCGAACAGCGCGTTCTCGACGAGCACGCCGGCGCTCGTGAGGCGGTTCAGCAGGCTCGACTTGCCGGCGTTCGTGTACCCCGCGATCGCCACCGACGGGATCGTATTGCGCTTGCGCTCGGAGCGCTTGGCATCGCGCGCAGGCGCGAAGTCGCGGATCTGGCGGCGCAGCTGCGCCATGCGCGTGCGGATGCGACGCCGATCCAGCTCGATCTTCGTCTCACCCGGTCCGCGCGAGCCCATGCCCGCTCCGCCCGCGCCGACCTGGCCACCGGCCTGGCGGCTCATCGACTCACCCCAGCCGCGCAGGCGCGGCAGCAGGTACTCGAGCTGGGCGAGCTCGACCTGCGCCTTGCCCTCGCGCGTCTTCGCGTGCTGCGCGAAGATGTCGAGGATCACGGCGGTGCGGTCGATCACCTTCACCTTGACGACGTCCTCGAGCGCGCGGCGCTGCGAGGAGGCCAGCTCGGTGTCGGCGATGACCGTGTCGGCGCCGACGGACGCCACGAGGTCCCTCAGCTCCTCGGCCTTGCCGCGGCCGAGGTACGTCGCGGGGTCGGGGTGCGGGCGGCGCTGCAGCACGCCGTCGAGCACGACGGCGCCGGCGGTCTCGGCGAGCGCCGCCAGCTCGCGCAGCGAGTTCTCGGCGTCGACGAGCGAGCCCTGGGAGTAGACGCCCACGAGCACGACGTTCTCCAGCCGCAGCTGCCGGTACTCGACCTCGGTGACGTCCTCGAGCTCGGTCGACAGCCCCGGGACGCGGCGCAGCGCGGCGCGCTCCTCGCGATCCCACTGCTCGCCGTCCGATGTGCCGTAGGCCGTCGCGTCGTCCTGCAGCGCCTGGGCGCCGCCGAAGGTGCGCAGCCCCGAGCGCGCATCGACGCTCGCCAGCACGCGCTCGACCGGATCGATCGAGTCCTCGGTCGCGTCGTCGCGGCGCGAGGTGGTGTCCGGCTCGGACGAGGTGGATTCCGTCATGTGCTCCCTGTCTTCGTGCACGTGCAAGCCCTTCAGCTTAGGTGATCCGCCGCGATCGCGGCAGATGGTGTCCTGCGCAGGAACTGCGCGTTACGGCGGACCGTCGACTCCGGTACGCTGGCCGCCTATGGGAGATCACTACTTCAGCGAGGCTCCCGCCAGCGCCGAGAAGCTTCGGCGCATCCGCATCCCCCTCGCCGGCCGTGAGGTCGAGGTGACGACCGCGGCCGGCGTCTTCAGTCCCGAACGTCTCGACACCGGCACCAAGGTCCTCCTCGACAGCGCCCCGGAGCCGCCCGCGGGCGGCGACTTCCTGGACCTCGGATGCGGATGGGGGCCCATCTCGCTGACGCTCGCGACGCTGTCGCCCCGCGCCCGCGTGTGGGCGGTGGATGTGAACGAGCGCGCCCTCGACCTCGTGCGGCGCAACGCCGAGGAGCTCGGCCTCGAGAACATCAACGCCGTCACGCCCGCGGATGTTCCCTCCGACGTGACCTTCCGCACGATCCGCTCGAATCCGCCGATCCGGGTCGGCAAGTCGATGCTCCACGAGCTGATGGAGACGTGGATCCCGCGGCTGGCGGAGCGCAGCGACGCCTACCTCGTGGTCAAGCGCGATCTCGGCTCGGACTCCCTGCAGCGCTGGCTGGCCGCCACGTTCGACGACGGCTTCACCGTGCACCGCACCGCGACGGGCAAGGGCTATCGCGTGATCAAGGTGCGCCGGCACGGCAATCCCCCGACGGCGCCGATCGACACGCTCGGGGTCTGACGCGGGGCGTTCCGCCCGTCAGGCGAGCGCGACCGTGCCCGTGTAGACGAGCGTGGCGGGGCCCGACAGCGCGACGTGCTCGCCGTCCTCGGCGGGGAACATGCGCACGGCGAGCGTGCCGCCCGGCACGTCCACGCGCCAATGGCTCGGCGCCGTGGGCCCCGCCCACTCGCGCACGGCGAGGGCCGTCGCCGCGACGCCCGTGCCGCAGCTGAGGGTCTCGCCCACGCCGCGCTCGAACACGCGCATGCGCACGCGCCCGATGCCGTCCTTCACGAGCGGCTCCTGCGGCACGACGAACTCGATGTTGGCGCCGCGCTCGGGCACCGGCTCGACGACGGGGCGCGCCGTGAGATCCAGCGCCTCGAGCTCGTCCTCGGAGGCGAGGGCGACGACGACGTGCGGGTTGCCGAGGTCGATGCCCAGCCCGGGCCTGGCCACGTCGATCCCGCGGGCGCGCACCGTCGGCTCCCCCGGCTCGGCGCGCCAGCGGCCCAGGTCCACCTGGAAGCCCGTCTCGCTGCGCGTGACGTCGCGCACGCCCGCGCGCGTGCCGATGGGCAGCGTCGAGCCGGCGTCGAGGGTCGCCAGGCCCGCGTCGAGGAGGTACTTGGCGAACACGCGCACCCCGTTGCCGCACATCTCGGCCTTCGAGCCGTCGGCGTTGCGGTAGTCCATGAACCATTCGGCATGCTCGTCCTCGGCGAGGGCCGCGGCCCCCTCCGGGATGCGGTCGGAGCGGACGACGCGCAGCAGGCCGTCGGCCCCGATGCCGAAGCGGCGGTCGCACAGGATGGCGACCTGGTCGTCGCTGAGCTCGAGCTCGCCGTCCGGGTCGGCGACGATCACGAAGTCGTTGCCCGTGCCGTGACCCTTGGTGAACGCGATCTCCGTCATCCCGCCAGTCTACGGATCCGCGCATGGACGGGGGCGAGGAGGGCGCGGGTCAGCCGGCGATGGCCGCGGGGTCCGCGCGGCCGGCCTCGTGCCAGCGCACGTCCGCGTAGCGGCGGAACCAGCTCACCTGGCGGCGCGCGTAGCGGCGCGTGAGCGCCTGCGTCTCGGCGATGGCGTCGGCCTCGCCAAGCTCGCCCCGCAGCTGCGCGAGCGCCTGCGCGTAGCCGATCGCGCGGCGCGCCGTGGTGCCCCGCTCGAGCCCGCGCTCGCGCAGCCGGGCGGTCTCGTCGAGCATGCCGCTCGCCCACATCCGCTCCACGCGCCGGTCGAGGCGTTCGATGAGCGCCGGGCGGTCCATCGTGAGGCCGATCAGCTCCGCCGGCCGCCAGGGCACCGGCCGCTCGGGCAGCGCGGCGCCGTGCGTGCGCTCGCCCTGGGCGAGGATCTCCAGGGCACGCACGATTCGCCGGCCGTTGCGCGGGTCGACCCGCTCGGCCGTGGCCGGGTCGGCGGCGCGGAGCCGGTCGTAGAGGGCGCCGGGGCCGGAGCGGTCGAGCTCGGCCTCGAGCTCGGCGCGCAGCCGCTCGTCGCGGGGCGGGAAGCGGAAGTCGAACAGCACGCTCGAGACGTATAGCCCGGATCCGCCGACGAGGATCGCATGACGCCCACGGGCCAGGATGTCGTCGATCGCGGCGCGCGCGTCGTCCTGGTAGCGCGCGACGGCGGCGTCCTCGGTCACCTCGAGCACGTCGAACAGCTGGTGCGGGATGCCCCGCCGCTCGGCAACGGAGAGCTTGGCGGTGCCGACGTCCATGCCGCGGTACAGCTGCATGGCGTCGGCGTTGACGATCTCGGCCCCGCGTCCGCGTGCCGCGAGGGCCTCGGCGAGGTCGAGCGAGAGGTCGCTCTTGCCCGTCCCGGTCGCGCCGACGACCGCCCACAGGCGCGGCCCGTCATCGGGGTCGCGCCCCGACGGCCTCGGCTCGCTCACCGCGTCTCCGCTTGCTGGACTCGGTCCGACGACCGGGGCCGTCAGACGCCGACGCGCAGGGTGGGCAGGCCGAGCTTCACCGGTCCGGACGCGGCGCCGCCGTGGCCGTCGGCGGACGGCACGGCGCACGACTCCGACTGAGTGCGGTCCCACGCGTCGCCGGCGCGGGTGCGGCGGATGCGCAGCGGCGCGCCGTCCGGCGCATCGGCGAGAAGGTGGGACGGCGCCGCGTGGGTGATCGTCACGGTGACGACGTCTCCGGGGCGGGGCAGGTCGGATCCGGCGGGCACCTCGAAGTGGACGAGGCGGTTGTCCTCGGCGCGACCGGTGAGGCGGTGGGTCGCGGCGTCCTTCTTGCCCTCGCCCGTGGACACGAGCACCTCGACCTCGCGGCCGAGCTGCTTCTCGTTCTCCTCGAGCGTGATGCGCTGCTGCAGGGCGATGAGGCGGTCGTAGCGATCCTGCACGACCTCCTTGGGCACCTGGTCGGGCATCGTCGCGGCGGGCGTGCCCTCGCGGATCGAGTACTGGAAGGTGAAGGCGCTCGCGAAGCGGGCCTGCTCCACGACGCGCAGCGTCTCCTGGAAGTCCTCCTCGGTCTCGCCGGGGAAGCCCACGATGATGTCGGTGGAGATGGCGGCGTGCGGGATGCGCTCGCGCACCCGGTCGAGGATGCCGAGGAACTTCGCGCTGCGGTAGGAGCGGCGCATGGCGCGCAGGATGCGGTCGCTGCCCGACTGCAGCGGCATGTGCAGCTGCGGCATCACCTGCGGCGTCTCGGCCATCGCGTCGATCACGTCGTCGGTGAAGGCGGCGGGGTGCGGGCTCGTGAAGCGGATGCGCTCGAGGCCCGGGATCTCTCCCGCGGCGCGCAGCAGCTTGCCGAACGCGTGGCGGTCGCCGAACTCGACGCCGTAGGAGTTGACGTTCTGACCGAGCAGCGTGACCTCGATCGCGCCGTCCTCCACGAGCGGGCGGATCTCGTTCAGGATGTCGCCGGGGCGACGATCCTTCTCCTTGCCGCGCAGGCTGGGCACGATGCAGAACGTGCAGGTGTTGTTGCACCCGACCGAGATCGACACCCAGCCGCTGTAGACGGAGTCGCGCTTGGTCGGCAGCGTGGAGGGGAACGTCTCGAGGGACTCGAGGATCTCGAGCTCCGCCTCCTCGTTGTGACGCGAGCGCTCGAGCAGGCGCGGCAGCGACCCCATGTTGTGCGTGCCGAAGACGACGTCGACCCACGGCGCCTTGCGCTGCACGGTCTCCTTGTCCATCTGCGCCAGGCAGCCGCCGACGGCGATCTGCATGCCGGCGTGCTTGTCCTTGCGCGACTTCAGGTGGCCGAGCGTGCCGTAGAGCTTGCCGGCCGCGTTCTCGCGCACGGCGCACGTGTTGATGATGACGACGTCGGCGTCCTCGCCCTCCGCGGCGCGCACGTAGCCCGCGCTCTCGAGAGAGCCCGAGAGCCGCTCGGAGTCGTGCACGTTCATCTGGCAGCCGAAGGTGCGCACTTCGTACGAACGGGGCCGGCCGTCGGCACCGACGGCGGCCGTCGACGGCTCGATGAGGGTGGGGGCGCTGGAGGGTGTGCTCATGACGGCCTCATTCTACGTTCCCTGGCTGTGCCCGCTGCGAGCTACGTCTCGGCCGTGCTCGGGCATCGGCCTCTACTCGAACCGGACCCCACCGGACGGCGCCCCACCGGACGGGGCCCTGACCTCGAGGAGCGCGCGCCGCGCCGCCGACATCCCGACGGATCCGCCGAACCCCCGCCGCGCGAGCTGACCGACGAGGCGCCGCAGCGCGGTGTCATCGTCGTAGCGCGCCAGCTGCCGCGCCTTGCCGCGCGCGAACTCGAGTGCCCGCTCGGCGTCGTCGTCGGGCAGCTCCGCCAGCGCCGCGTCGATGACCTCGCGCGGGATGCCCCGCGTCGACAGCGACTGGGCGATGGCGCGCCGCCCCTGCTTCTTGCGTGCAAGGGACGTGTGGATCAGCTGCTCGGCAAGCCGCGCGTCGTCGAGCGCGCCGATCCGCTGCAGGCGCTCGAGGATCTCGTCCGCCGTCTCGCGCGGGAGCTCCTGCACGAGGCGGGAGCGCGCCTCGACCACGGACAGGCCCCGCGTGCCCAGCGAGCGGACGAGACGGCGCTCGGCCCGCTCCGCGAGCTCCGAGGCATCGGGCTCTGAGGCATCGCGCTCGGAGGCATCGCGCCGACGCGGCGCCGCGGCCGCGCCGCCGGCCTCGTCCCCGGCCCCGGCGTCCGCGAAGCGCACCTGCCGCATCCCGTCGCGCTTCTCGATCTCGAGGGTCGGCACCGGGCGCGGGCGCCCCGCTCCGAGGCCTCGCCACGTGGTGTGCCAGGCCGCGTCCGCGTCGCCGTCGGCGGCGTCTGCCTCCGGACCGGCGCCGGAGGGGGACGCCGCGGACGGGATGCGGCGCGTGGGGTGGGTCGGGCCGGCCGCGTGCGGCGCCCGCTCCTCCCCCGGCCGGCCGCCCGCAGTCCGACTCCCGGACCGCCCGCGGCCCGCGCCGAAGAGGGGGATGACGGGGGCGAGGTCCTCGCCCCCGTCATGCTGCGTCGTCACGTCGGCTCCCTGCGTGTCGTCGCCTCGCATGGCCTCACGCCGTGCGACGCGCGGTCACCTCGTCGGCCGGAGCCTCGACGGCCGCGGCACCGCTCTGGCCGACGCCGAGCTTCTCCTTGATGCGCGTCTCGATCTCGTTCGCGATGTCGGGGTTCTTGAGCAGGAAGTTGCGCGCGTTCTCCTTGCCCTGGCCGAGCTGATCGCCGTCGTAGGTGAACCACGATCCCGACTTCTTGACGATGCCGTGCTCGACACCGAAGTCGATCAGGCTGCCCTCGCGCGAGATGCCGGTGCCGTAGAGGATGTCGAACTCCGCCTGCTTGAAGGGCGGCGCCATCTTGTTCTTGACGACCTTGACGCGCGTGCGGTTTCCGACCGCCTCGCTGCCGTCCTTGAGCGTCTCGATGCGGCGGATGTCGAGGCGGACCGACGCGTAGAACTTCAGCGCCTTTCCACCCGCGGTGGTCTCGGGCGATCCGAAGAACACGCCGATCTTCTCGCGCAGCTGGTTGATGAAGATCGCCGTCGTCTTCGTCTGGTTCAGCCCACCGGTGAGCTTGCGGAGCGCCTGCGACATGAGGCGCGCCTGCAGGCCCACGTGCGAGTCGCCCATCTCGCCCTCGATCTCGGCGCGGGGCACGAGCGCCGCGACGGAGTCGATGACGACGACGTCGATCGCGCCGGAGCGGATCAGCATGTCCGCGATCTCGAGCGCCTGCTCACCCGTGTCGGGCTGCGAGACGAGGAGCTGGTCGATGTCGACGCCGAGCTTCTTCGCATACTCGGGGTCGAGCGCGTGCTCCGCGTCGACGAACGCCGCGATTCCGCCGGCGCGCTGGACGTTGGCGATCGCGTGGAGGGTCAGCGTCGTCTTACCCGACGACTCCGGCCCGTAGATCTCGATGATGCGGCCGCGGGGCAGTCCGCCGACGCCGAGCGCGACGTCGAGGGCGATGGAGCCCGTGGGGATGACCTCGACCGGGGCGCGCTCATCGCTGCCCAGTCGCATGATCGAGCCCTTCCCGAACTGCCGGTCGATCTGGGCGAGGGCCGACTCGAGGGCCTTCTCGCGATCTGCTGCTGAGGGCATGACGTGCTCCTTCTGCTCGTGATTCCGCCGCCTCTAGGCTGTCGCGACCCGCTCGGTCGAGCGGGTTCTCCGACAAGGCGTGTGGCTGGGTGCCTGTCTGCCACGGTACGAGGGGCCTCCGACATCGCATGTGGGAGATCCGCGGACTGTGGAAGGCCCGGCACCCGGGTCCACCTGTGCACGAGGCTACGCGCGAAAAGAACGGATGTTCGACAACACGCCGTACGGATGTTCGACTCCACCGGCGGGCACGCGCGAGACGCGGCCCCGCGTCAGCGCCGGGGCTCGATCCGGCCCGCGCCGTAGCGGCGCTCGGCGGGGACGTCCGTCTCCTCGCACAGCGCGAGCCAGATCTCGCGCGGCGGCACGCCGGCGTCGAGCGCCTCCGTCGCCGTCCGCCCGAAGCCGGGCAGCACGAGATCGTTCAGCAGCGACACCGCATGGGCGCCGAACTCGTCGTCGACCGCGCGCAGGAACTCGCTTCGCCGCAAGAGCGTCAGCGCAGCGACAGCTCGGGGCCGACCTGCGCCACGAGGTCGTCGGGGACGACGTCCGGGAAGTGATCCACGCCCTCGACCACCGCGATGCGGTCGCCGACCGTGCGCATGATCGTGGAGATGGGGATGTCGAGCGCCTCGGCCACCGACGCGAGGATCTCGCTCGAGGCCTCCTTCTGCCCGCGCTCCACCTCGCTGAGGTAGCCCAGCGCGACGCTCGCCTTGCTCGCGACCTGGCGGAGGGTCTGCCCCTGCTGCTGACGGAAATCCCGCAGGACGTCGCCGATCTCTTGACGTACCAGGATCATGTCGGGCCCCCTCCTCACTGCAGCCGACCGGTTCGTTCGGGTGCACAACAGTACAACACCGTGTGACCCAATCTAATCCCGGGATCTGTCGGATTCCTCGGAATCACACAGATTTCCCTCGCCGGCTACCCGCGTGGGGGATTCGGCGCGCACGAAGTCGAGCGTCAGGCGCAGCGCCAGGCCCACCGCCTGCGCGCGGATCTCGTCGCGGTCGCCGGACAGCACGGCCCGCTCCGTGTGCGTGCCGCCGGGCAGGCTCACGCCGATGTCGACGGTTCCGACCGGCTGCCCGTCCGGCGAGACCGGGCCGGCGATCCCGGTCGTCGCGACGCCGACCTCGGACGCCGCGCCGTCGACGGCCATCGCGCGCCGCACGCCCTCCGCCATCTGCGCCGCCACCCGCGGCTGCACCGCCCCGCCGTCGGCGAGCGTGCGGGCGTCGACCCCGAGCAGGCTGCGCTTGATGGCCGTGTCGTACGCGACCACTCCCCCGCGCAGGCTCGCGGAGGCGCCGGGGATCTCCACGAGCGCCGAGGCGAGCAGACCGCCGGTCAGCGACTCGGCGACGGCGATGGTCCAGCCACGGGCGCGCAGCTGCGCAAGAAGATCCGACGCCACGCCGAACGTGCCGGGCACCGACGGCCCGCTCATCGCACCGCCCGCGCGCCCCGCACCTGCGCGACGACGTAGTCGACGCCGCTCGCGAGCGTGAGCACGACGACCACCCACATCAGCACCGCCGTGATCACCGCCCACGGGCCGACGCCGATGAGCAGGTGCAGGGGCAGCAGCGCCCACGAGAGCGCGACGGCCTGCACCGTGGTCTTGAGCTTGCCCATCCACGCCGCCGCGACCACGTGCTCGCGTGCCACGACGAGCCGGTGCACCGTGATGCCCCACTCGCGCACGAGGATGACGACGACCATCCACCAGGCCATCTCGCCCAGGATCGCGAGGCCGACGAACGCGAGACCCGTGAGGAGCTTGTCGGCGATGGGATCCCACAGCTTGCCGAAGTCGCTGACGATGTCGTAGCGACGCGCGAGGTAGCCGTCGACCCAGTCGGTGGAGATCGCCACGACGAACAGCACGCCGGCGACCCAGCGCAGCGCGAGATCGGCCTCACCATGCCGCCCCGCGAGCAGCAGGAGGATGAGGAAGAGGATCGCGAGCGGGATGCGGGCGACGGTGATCGCGTTCGGCAGCTGCCGGGGAATGGCCATGCGTGAAGTGTCTCAGTCCCGCCCGGTCAGCTGCCAGGCGTCCTCGTCGCCGTCCTCGTCCTCGACGGGGCGGCCGGCGAACTGGGCCTCGATCGGGTCGTCGGCGTAGCGGTCGTCCTCGGGCTCCTCGGCGGCCGCGGGGGCCGGCGGCGGCACGTCCTCGCCCTTGATGCGCGCGAGCACCTCGGGCAGCTGCTCGGGGGTGACGAGCACGTCGCGGGCCTTCGAGCCCTCGGACGGGCCGACGATCTCGCGCGACTCCAGCAGGTCCATGAGGCGACCGGCCTTGGCGAAGCCCACCCGCAGCTTGCGCTGCAGCATCGAGGTCGAGCCGAACTGGCTCGACACGACGAGCTCGGCCGCCGCCAGCAGCATCTCGAGGTCGTCGCCGATGTCCTCGTCGATCTCCTTCTTCTTCGCGTCGATCGCCTCGGCCACGTCGGAGCGGTACTCGGGGCGGGCCTGCCCGGTGACGTGCTTGACCACGCGGTCGATCTCGTCCTCGGTCACCCACGCGCCCTGCACGCGGAACGGCTTGGACGACCCCATCGGCGAGAACAGGGCGTCGCCCTGGCCGATGAGCTTGTCGGCGCCGCCCTCGTCGAGGATGACGCGGCTGTCGGTGACGCTCGTCACCGCGAAGGCGAGGCGGGAGGGCACGTTGGCCTTGATGAGGCCCGTGACCACGTTGACCGACGGGCGCTGCGTCGCGAGCACGAGGTGGATGCCGGCGGCGCGGGCCAGCTGCGTGATGCGGACGATGGAGTCCTCGACGTCGCGCGGGGCGACCATCATGAGGTCGGCGAGCTCGTCGACGACCACGAGCAGGTACGGGTACGGCTTCAGCACCCGCTCGCTGCCCGGCGGCAGCTCGACCTCGCCGCGCGCGAGGGCGGCGTTGAAGTCGTCGACGTGGCGGTAGCCGAACGACGCGAGGTCGTCATACCGCATGTCCATCTCCTTCACGACCCACTGCAGCGCCTCGGCGGCCTTCTTCGGGTTCGTGATGATGGGCGTGATCAGGTGCGGCACGCCGGCGTAGTTCGTCAGCTCCACGCGCTTGGGGTCGACGAGCACCATGCGCACCTCGCTCGGCTTGGCGCGCATCAGGATGCTCGTGATCATCGAGTTCACGAAGCTCGACTTTCCGGATCCCGTGGATCCGGCGACGAGCAGGTGCGGCATCTTCGCGAGGTTGGCGACGACATAGCCGCCCGAGACGTCCTTGCCCACGCCGATGGTCATGGGGTGCGTCGACTTCTGCGCCGCAGGCGACCGCAGCACGTCGCCGAGCGCGACCGTCTCGCGGTCGACGTTCGGGATCTCGATGCCGATCGCGCTCTTGCCGGGGATCGGCGCGAGGATGCGGACGTCGTTCGACGCGACCGCGTACGAGATGTTGTTCGACAGCTGCGTGATCTTCTCGACCTTCACGCCGGGGCCGAGCTCGACCTCGTACTGCGTGACCGTCGGGCCACGGGAGAAGCCGGTGACCTTCGCGTCGACCTTGAACTGCTCGAAGACGCCCTCGATCTGCTGCACCATGCGCTCGTTCGCCTCGGACTTGGCGATCGAGGGCGGCCCGGCCGAGAGCGCGGCGGGCGAGGGCAGCACATAGGGCGTGGACGGCGGCTGGGGTCCGCGCGATCCGGGACCGTCGGTGCCGAACCCGCTGAGGCCGGGCAGCGCCTCGGCGAGGTCGCCGGTGTCGTCGCCGTCGCCCACGAGCCCCGTCGATCCGGACTCGCGCAGTCCGGCCGTCACGCCGCTCAGGTCGGAGAGGATCTCGGTGGCGTCGTCGGCGGGCTCGGGGTCGGCGACGACGACCGCGTTGTGGTAGCCGCCGTCGGTCTGGGTGCCGAGCAGCTCGGTGAGGTCCTGAGGATCGGTGACGACATCCGACTCCTCCTCGCGACCGCTCTTGTTGCGGCGCCACCAGGGGCGGTCGTCGGCGTCGTCGTCGGACGCCTCGTCGTCGGCCTTGCCCTTGCCCTTGCCGAGCACCTTCGTCGGGGCGGTCTCGCCGGCGTCCTCGACGACGCGCTCGGTGCCGAACATCCAGGCGTACAGGTCGCCGAGCCGGCTCACGATCCGGTTCGGCGGCGTCTTGGTGAGGATCAGCACGCTCAGCGCGCCCAGCAGGCCGAGCAGGATGTACGCGCCGACATCGGTGAGGAGCATCGCGAGGGGCTCGCCGATCATCCATCCGAACAGCCCGCCGGCCTCGCTCAGCGCCGGCATGCCGGCCGGGGGCTGGGGGCGGCCGCCTGCCACGTGGCAGAAGCCCGCGACGGTGACGGAGAGCAGGCCGAAGCCGATGCCGATGCGGCCGTTGTCGTGCACGGACGAAGGGTGGCGGAAGAGCCAGCCCGCCAGCAGGAGCAGCAGCACCGGGTAGACGAACGCCGTGCGCCCGATGAAGAGCCCGAAGGTGTACGCGCTCACGAGCGACGCCGCCTCGTTGCCGATGAACACCCACTCGGTGACGGCGCCGGCCGCGGCCAGCAGCACGAGCAGGAACGGGAAGCCGTCGCGGCGGTCGTCCTTCTCGAGGCTCTCGGGCCCGAACACGCGGAACAGCCCGCCCACGCCGTGGGCGAGGCCGTTCCAGGCGCGCACGGCGACGGGCGGCTTGTCGGCCTCGCCGACGTACTTCTTCGGCGCCGGCGCCGGCTTGCGGGCGCGCGACGACGCCTTCGAGCGGGCGCTCTTGGGGTCGGTCGACGTGCGTGCCATGCGCTCCACGCTACGCGCGGGCGCCGACATCCGGCGGGAGCGACCCGGGTTTCCGCGGATCCCGCGCCGCTCCGGCCCCGCGTCAGGCCTCGATGACGACCGGGACGATCATCGGGCGGCGGCGCAGCGAGTTGCCCACCCAGCGGCCGATCGTGCGGCGCACGGTCTGCGTCAGCGCGTGGTTGTCGCGCACGCCGTTCTGCGCGGCCTCCTCGAGGGCGGCGGCGATCTTCGGCTTGACCTTGTCGAACACCGCGTCGTCCTCGGCCACGCCGCGCGCCTGGATCTCGGGACCCGAGATGATGCGTCCGGTCTGGGCGTCGACGACGACGATGACCGAGACGAAGCCCTCCTCGCCCAGCACGCGGCGATCCTTGAGGTCGGCGTCGGTGATGGCGCCCACGCTCGACCCGTCCACGTACACGAAGCCCAGGTCGAGCTGGCCCACGACCTCGGCGACGCCGTCTCGCAGGTCGACCACGGTGCCGTTCTGGCCGAGGATCGTGCGCGTCTCGGGGATGCCCGTGTCCTGCGCCAGCTTGGCGTTGGCCATGAGGTGGCGGTACTCGCCGTGCACGGGCAGCACGTTGCGCGGCTGGAGGATGTTGTAGCAGTACAGCAGCTCGCCTGCCGCCGCGTGGCCCGAGACGTGCACGCGCGCGTTGGCCTTGTGCACGACGTTGGCGCCGAGCTTCGTGAGCCCGTCGATGACACGGTAGACCGCGTTCTCGTTGCCGGGGATGAGCGAGGAGGCGAGGATCACGGTGTCGCCGGGACCGGGCTCGATCTCGTGGTCGAGGTTCGCCATCCGGCTGAGGACGGCCATCGGCTCGCCCTGCGATCCGGTCGACATGTAGACGATCTCGCTGTCGGGGATGTCGCGGGCCTTCTTGTAGTCGATGAGCACGCCCTGCGGGACCTGCAGGTAGCCGAGGTCGGCGGCGATCGTCATGTTCCGCAGCATGCTGCGGCCGAGCAGCGCGACGCGGCGGCCGTTCGCGGCGGCGGCGTCGAGCACCTGCTGCACGCGGTGCACGTGGCTCGAGAAGCTCGCCACGATGACGCGTCCCGTGGTCTTCGAGATCACCTGGTCGAGCACGGGACCGATGGCCCGCTCCGTCGGGGTGAAGCCCGGCACGTCGGCGTTCGTGGAGTCGGGCAGGAAGAGGTCGACGCCCTCCTCCCCCAGGCGCGCGAAGGCGCGCAGGTCGGTGATGCGGCCGTCGAGCGGCAGCTGGTCCATCTTGAAGTCGCCCGTGTGCAGCACGAGGCCGGCCGGCGTGCGGATCGCGATGGCGAGCGCGTCGGGGATCGAGTGGTTCACGGCCACGAACTCGAGGTCGAAGGGTCCGACGCTCAGGCGCTCGCCCTCGACGACCTTCTGCGAGACCGGCCGGATCCGGTGCTCCTTGAGCTTCGCCTGCGTGAGCGCGAGCGTGAGGCCCGATCCGATGATGGGGATGTCCTCGCGCAGGCGCAGCAGGTACGGCACGGCGCCGATGTGGTCTTCGTGGCCGTGCGTGAGCACGACGCCGACGATGTCGTCGAGGCGGCCGCGCACGGGCTCGATGTCGGGCAGGATGAGGTCGACGCCGGGCTGGTGCTCCTCGGGGAAGAGCACGCCGCAGTCGACGATGAGGATCTTGCCGTCGAACTCGTACGTGGTCATGTTGCGGCCGACCTCGCCGAGGCCGCCGAGCGGGGTCACGCGCAGCACGCCGCTCTCGAGGGGGCGCGGGTCGTAGACAGGTGTGGACATGGTCCGCCTTCCCGGGACGCGGGGCGTCCGGTCGTCGATTCTTCTGTTGTCGTGCGGGCGCTTCACGCCCGCGGAGGTCTTCAGCGCGTGGTGCCGGGGATCTTCGGCAGCGCACCGCCGGCGGCCGCATTGCGGTCGGGGCGGAAGTCGGAGAAGTCGACGCCCTCGACGCCCTTCACGAGGGCCAGCTCGTCCTCGATGACGGCGGCCTCCCACTCCTCGGGGCCGACGAGGGGCAGGCGCACGCGCGGGCTCGAGATGCGGCCGAGGCCGTGCAGGATGTACTTGGCCGAGACCGTGCCCGGCACGTGCGTCATGACGGCGCGGACGAGCGGCTCGAGGCGCATGTGCGCATCGGTTGCGGCCGCGAGGTCGCCGCGGTTCACGGCGTCGACGATCGTGCGGTACGGCGCCGGCGCGATGTTGGCCGTCACGCTGATGGCGCCCACGGCGCCGATCGACATGTGCGGCAGCACGTTGGCGTCGTCGCCCGAGAAGTACATCAGATCGGTCTGGTTCAGCACGCGGCTGACCTCGCTGAAGTCGCCCTTGGCGTCCTTGATCGCGAGGATGTTGGGGTGCTTCGCGAGGCGCAGGATCGTCTCGTACCGGATCGGCACGCCGGTGCGGCCGGGGATGTCGTACAGGATGACCGGCAGATCCGTCGCGTTCGCGACGAGGCGGAAGTGCGTGAGGATGCCCGCCTGCGTCGGCTTGTTGTAGTACGGCGTGACGATCATGATGCCGTCGGCGCCGGCCTTCTCGCTCTTCCGGTAGAGCTCGATCGCGTGCGCGGTCTCGTTCGATCCGCCGCCCGTGATGATCCGGGCGCGCCCCGCGGCGACGTCCTTGCCGACCTCGACGAGCCGGATCTTCTCGGCGTCGGTGAGGGTGGAGGTCTCGCCCGTGGTGCCCGTGACGACGACGCCGTCGGCGCCCGCCGAGACGACGTCGTCGATGTGCTTCTCGACGCTGGGCCAATCGACCTCGCCGTCGGCCGTCATCGGAGTGACGAGCGCGACGAGCACCTGCCCGAAGGGATTGCCCGAGTGCGTCATGCCTCCAGGCTATCGTCCCCCGCCTGCGCTCACGCCCTGGCGTAGACGAGGAAGCGGTAGCGGAGGCCGCTCTCGCTCGTGTGCCAGCCGTCCGCCGGATCGGCGCGGATCGTCCGCCACTCGGGGCCGATCGGCGGCGCGAAGGCGTCGCCGTCGACCTCGAGATCGATCTCGGTCACCCACAGCTCGTCGAGGCGCGGCATCGCCTGCGCGTAGATCTGCCCACCCCCGATGATCCACGCGTCCTCCGACGCGGCGGCCGCGGCGGCCACGCCCTCGTCGAGCGAGGGCACGACGGTCGCCCCCGGCGCGTCGTACGCGGCGTCGCGCGTGACGACGATGTTCGTCCGGCCGGGCAGCGGCCGCCAACGCGGCGGGAACGACTCCCACGTGCGGCGCCCCATGACCACAGGGTGGCCGGACGTGGAGCGCTTGAAGTACGCCAGGTCCTCCGGCAGGTGCCACGGCATGTCGCCCGCGGCCCCGATCACCCCGCGCCCGTCGCGCGAGCGGGCCTGTGCCCAGATGGCCCGCAGCGTCATCAGACGGCGACCGGTGCCTTGATGGTGGGGTGGTGCTGGTAGTCGCGGATCTCGAAGTCCTCGAGCTCGTAGTCGAAGATCGACTCCGGGCGGCGTGCGAAGTGCAGCGTGGGGTACGGGTAGGGCTCGCGCGAGAGCTGCTCGGCCACCTGCTCGCGGTGGTTGTCGTAGATGTGCACGTCGCCGCCGGTCCACACGAACTCGCCGAGCTCGAGGCCCGTCTGCTGCGCGACCATCGCGGTCAGCAGGGCGTAGGAGGCGATGTTGAACGGCACGCCGAGGAACATGTCGGCGCTGCGCTGGTACAGCTGGCACGAGAGCCGGCCGTCGGCCACGTAGAACTGGAACATGGCGTGGCACGGCGGCAGCGCCATGCCCTCGATCTCCGACGGGTTCCACGCCGTCACGAGGTGGCGCCGCGAGTCGGGGTTGCGCCGGATCTGCTCGACGACGTTCGCGATCTGGTCGATCTGCTGCCCGTCGGGGGCCGGCCACGAGCGCCACTGCACGCCGTACACGGGGCCGAGGTCGCCGTTCTCGTCGGCCCACTCGTCCCAGATCCGCACGCCGCGCTCCTGCAGCCAGCGCACATTGGAGTCGCCGCGCAGGAACCAGAGCAGCTCGAGGGCGACCGACTTGAAGTGCACGCGCTTGGTCGTGATGAGCGGGAAGCCCTGCGACAGGTCGTAGCGCAGCTGGCGCCCGAACACGCTCGTCGTCCCCGTGCCGGTGCGGTCGTCCTTGTGCGTGCCGTTGGCGAGGACGTCGCGCAGCAGGTCCTCGTAGGGCGTGGGGATGGCGGCGGTCATGGCTTCAAGGGTACGTCCGGGCACCGACACTCGGACCGCGACGCGCTGCCCCTCATCGTGCGTCGCCCCGCCGCTCAGGCGGCGCGGCCGACGACGCCGAGCCGCTGCAGGCCCAGATACATCTGGCAGCCCAGGCAGAACCCGAACGCCGCGTTGAGGAAGGCCGCGACGAAGGCCGCCGCGGCCGCGATCGGCAGGGCCAGCGGCACGCCCAGCAGGTGCAGCACCAGCCCGGCGCCCGTCACGAACAGCCCGACCCCCTGCGCGAACCGCGGCGGGCGCGGGTCCTCGAGGTCGGCCGGCGGTCCGAGCCGGGGACGCACGAACCGTCGGAACACGACGCCCCACGGGGCCGTGCGCGGCGAGGCGGCGCCCCAGAGGAAGAGCGCGGCGGCGATCGCCACGAGGACGAAGCCGACGTCGGCCGCGCGCTCGGCGACCGTGGCACCGGGGAGCCACCACTCGTCGACCTCGGGCAAGGTGTGAACGTAGGCCACCCGCGTCCGCGCGGCGGAGTTCCCGACGAACGCGGCGAACGTCGCCACCAGCAGCAGCGCCGACGTGATCCCGGCCGCGAACCGCGGTCCCCGCGGGTCGATCCCCTGGTCAGGCATGCACCCCTCCGATCCGTTCGAGCTCGGCGACGACCGTCGACCGTTGCGGCGCTCCCCCGATGCGCGCGTGCGGCGCGCCGGAGCCGTCCAGCACCAGCACGGTCGGCGTCTGCAGCACCTGGAATCGGCGCGCGAGATCCGGTCGGTGGGTGAGGTCGACGTCCACGTGCCGCACGCCGGCGTGCGACGACGCGACGTCGGAGAGCAGGCGACGCGTCGACGGGCACTTGGCGCACACCTCGGTGCTGAACTGCAGGAGCGTCGCCCGCTCGCCGAACGCGCCGGCGTCGACCCCCACATCGACGGTGGAGATCGTCCCCTGCCCCACCCGGCGCGCCCGCCCCTGTCCGCGGCGCAGCGCGAGGCCGAGCAGCACCGCGACGAGCACGATGCCGGCCAGGATCAGCGCGGCGGCGAGGGGCGACATGCTCCGATGCTGGCACGGTTGCGCGACCGCCGGCCCCGTTGCGAAGAAATATGACGACGACAACCCCTGCTGCACCGGTGCGCTCGTCAGTAGGCTGGCGACGAACCCGCAATCGAGGAGGACATATGAGCGTCACGAGCAAGGCCACCACCACCTGGAGCGGTTCGCTCTTCGAGGGGTCCGGCACCGTCGCGCCGGGCTCGGGCATCGGCACGTTCCCGGTCAACTGGAAGGCCCGCAGCGAGGGCTCCGAGAGCACGACGACGCCCGAGGAGCTGATCGCGGCCGCGCACTCGTCGTGCTTCAGCATGGCACTGTCGAACGCGCTGGCGCAGAACGGCACCCCGCCCGAGAGCATCGAGGCCACCGCCTCCGTGACGTTCGTGCCCGGCACCGGCATCACCGGCAGCCACCTCAACGTGAGCGCGACCGTGCCCGGCCTGGACGCCGAGAAGTTCGCCGAGATCGCCGAGGGCGCGAAGGCAGGCTGCCCCGTGTCGCAGGCGCTGTCGGGCATCGAGATCACCCTCGAGGCCACGCTGGCCTGAGCCGCAGGGCCCCCGCTGAGCGGGGCGGTTTCGCTGGTCGCTTCATCTGCGCGGCCTGCGGCCGCTCCGTTCAGCAACCGATCCGCGCGAGCCTGCGGCCGCTCCGTTCAGCAACCGACCGGGCCGCGGCCTGCTCAGTGCCGTCCGCGTCAGCGCTCCGCGCGCTCGCGGCGCATCGCCTCGCGGATCGCCTCGCGCGCGCGGCGGCGGTCGCCGGCGGCGTCGTAGGCCAGGCCGAGCCGGTACCAGGCGCGCCAGTCGTCGGGCCGCGCCTCCACCTCGGCGCGGTACTTCGGGAACACGGCGTCGCCGTCCGCGCGCTCCACGCGCCCGCTCGGGCGCACCGTGACCGGGTCGTCGGGCAGCGCGCCCTCGGCCTCGAGCCGCGCGCCGAGGCGCTCGGCCCCGGCGCCGAACAGCAGCTCGCGCGCCAGCGCCCACACGGCGATGGCGGGCAGCACGAGCATGGCCACGCCCATCACGACGGCCACGGGCTCCCCCGTGCCGAGCAGCGCGACGGCGCGCACGCCCACGAGCCAGATGTAGAGCAGGAGCGCCGCCGCGATGACAGCGACGCCGATGCGCGTCGTCACGCGGTCGCTATCGTGCTCGTGGTCGCGGCGACCTGCCCGGCGGCGGCGTCCTCCGCGACGGGGCGGCCCTCGCGCGGGCGGGGCGTGCCGACGCCGATGTCGATGAAGCTGTCGAGCCCCACGACGACCCCGCGCGCCTCGAGGGCGCCGGCGAGCGCCACGCGGATGCCGGGCGCGTAGGCCTCGGCGGGATCGGTCGTGTCGTGCACGATCGAGAGCGTCTCGCCGGGGCCGGAGAGGATCGACTCCTGGCGGGCGATCACGCCGGGGCGGCGCAGCGAGTGCACGGGCACGCTCGCCACCTGCTGGCCGCGCGCGCGCTGATCCGCGTGCGGGGCCTCGACCGGCGCCTGCCGGGCGGCGGTGATGAGCTCGGCGGTGCGCACGGCGGTGCCGGAGGGCGAGTCGATCTTCGAGTCGCGATGCGCCTCGACGATCTCGGCGAACGGGAAGAACCGGCTCGCCGCCGCCGCGATCGCGGTGCCGATGACCGATCCGAGAGAGAAGTTCGGGATGAACACCGCGCCGGTGCCCGCCGCCTCGACGAGCGGGCGCACGAGCGCGATGCGCTCCGCCGACCATCCGCTCGTGCCAACGAGCACGTTGAGGCCCCGCTCCGCCGCGGCGCGCACCACCTCGATGCTCACCGCGGGCGTCGACGCGTCGACCACGAGGTCGGCGCCGCCCAGCTCGGACAGATCGCTGCCCGATCCCAGGACCGACGCGACCTCGAAGCCCTCGAGCTCCTCGATCACGCCGCGGATGATCGACCCCAGCTTGCCGTTCCCGCCCACGAGGGCGACGCGCGTGCTCACTTCGTCTCGCTCCGCTCGCTCAGTACAGGCATACGCCCCATCCTACGGAGCGCACGGCGTCAGTGCCCGGGGGCGTACGGCTTGCCCGTCGCCGCCGGCGCCACGGCGCGGCCGATGAGGCCCGCCACCGCGATCAGCGTCACGACGTAGGGCGTCGTGGCGATGAGGTCGGCGGGGATGTCGCTGCCGGCCTGGTTGGCGACGACCGCCAGGTTGCGCGCGAATCCGAACATGAGCGCCGCGAGCGCCGCGACGACCGGGTGCCAGCGGCCCAGGATCACGCACGCGAGCGCGATGTAGCCCTGGCCGTTCGACATCTCGCGTACGAACGCGTTCGACTCGCCGAGCGTGAGCACGGCGCCGCCCAGGCCCGCGACGAGGCCGGCGACCGTCACGGTCCAGAACCGCGTGCGGTTGACGTTGATGCCGACGGTGTCGGCGGCCAGCGGGTGCTCCCCCACGGCGCGGATGCGCAGCCCGATGCGGGTCTTGAACAGCACGAACCACACGACGGGCACGAGCACGTACATGAGGTACGTCGTGATGCGCTGGTCGAACAGCGTCGGCCCGATCACGGGGATGTCCGAGAGGACCGGGATGGCGATCTTCGGGAACGTGCCGGGGAAGTTCAACTCCTCGGCGTTCGAGGAGAGCACCGCCGAGAAGAAGAAGTTCGTGATGCCGATCACGAGCACGTTCAGCACGACGCCGACGATGATCTGGTCCACGAGGTACGTGATCGAGAACGCCGCCAGCACGAGCGAGACGAGCGCGCCGCCGATCATGCCGGCCAGCACGCCGGCCCACAGGCTGTTCGTGATCGAGCCGACGACCGCGCCCAGGAACGCGCCCATGAGCAGCTGGCCCTCGATGGCGATGTTCGCCACGCCCACGCGCTCGCCGATCACGCCCGCCAGGGCGCCGTAGATGAGCGGCGTCGCCAGGCTCAGCGCGCCCGTTGTCAGCAGCACGATCGAGAGGGTGGTGCCCTGGCCGATCTGCCCGAGCAGCGCGGCGAGCCACACGATGCCGAAGCCCACGTACAGCCACACCGACACCCGCATCCGCCGCTGCACGAGCACGACGGCCACGGCCGTGACGGCGGCGAGGATGACGGTGGCGACGATCGCGAGGACCTTCGCCGGCAGCACGGTGTCGGGCACCTGGATGGCGTCGCGCGCCTGCGACCAGCGGAACGCGACCTCGCCGGGCCCCGTGCCGAGCACGAACCACACGAGCGCGACGAGCGTGAACACACCCATCACGATGGGGGCCTTCCAGGCGCGCGGCGCGTCGCGACGCACGACCACGTCCGCCTGGGGAAGCACGACGGCGCCGGTCACTTGGCCACCTCCTGGGTCTCGGTCGTGCGGGTGCGCGCGAGCACGGCGCGCACGCCGGCACCGGGGGCGGGCAGCCGGAAGATCGCCCGCACGAGCGGAGGCGCCGCGATGAACAGCACGATGACGCCCTGCACGACGCTCATCACCTCGGGAGCGACGCCCACGAACTGCATGGTGGCGGAGGCGGCCTTGAACGCGCCGAACAGCAACCCGGCGAAGACGACGCCGCCCGCCCGCGATCCGCCGAGCAGCGCGACCGTGATCGCGTCCCAGCCGATGCCCGCGTCGATCGAGGGCGTGAATCCGGCCGTGCGTCCGAGCGCCTGGTTCACGCCCGCGAGGGCCACGAACGCGCCCGAGGCGGCCATCGTGTAGACGTAGATCCGCTCGACGTCGATGCCCGCCGTGCGCGCGGCGTCTGCGTTGAGCCCGACGGCACGGAACTTGAAGCCGAGCGACGAGCGCTCCATGAGCCACCAGTACAGGACGGCGGCCGCGATGGCGAGGACGAAGCCGAGGTGCAGCTGGAACGACGGCCCGAGGAGTGCCGGCAGCTGCGCGGTCTCCGCGGGGGCCATCGAGGTGGGGTCGTTGCCCGAGCCGGGGTTGTGCATGGGCGAGGTGCGCAGCACCCACGTGAGCACGTTGACGGCCACGTAGTTGAGCATGATCGTGACGATCACCTCGTGCGCGCCCGTCTGCGCCTTGAGGAAGCCGACGATCGCGCCCCACACGGATCCGCCGATGAGGCCGAAGACGATCGCGGCGACGAGGTGCAGCCCGCCGGGCAGCTGCCACTGGGTGGCCGCCCACATGGCGCAGCCGGCGGCGACGAGGAGCTGGCCCTGGCCGCCGATGTTGAACATGCCCACGCGGAAGCTGAGCGCCACGCCGAGGCCGGCCGCGATGAGCGGCCCCGCGAAGCGCGCGGTCTCGGTGAGCGGGCGGATGCCGGCCTCGAACGAGGTCGCCTGGGTGTTGTAGATCGCGCCGCGGAAGAGGGCGCCGTACGCCTCCCCGATCGCGTGCCCCATCGCCGAGAGGGTGTCCATGGGTCGGGCGAAGAAGTAGCCGGCCGACGAGACGACGTCGTCGTTCGTGGTGACGATGAGGATCGCGCCCACGACGAAGGCGATGAGGATCGCGAGCGCGCCGCGCACCACGCTGCCGGCGAGGATCTCGCGGAGCGCGTCGCGCAGCACCGAGTCGACCCGCGACGGCGGCTGGGCCGCCCGCGCGCGTCGGGTGGGCGAAGGTGTGGTCTCGCTCATGCCGCGACTCCCGCCATCATCTGGCCGAGCGTCGCGCGCGGCGTGTCGCCGTCCACGATGCCGACGATCCGTCCGTGGTACATGACCGCGATGCGGTCCGCGAGGCCGATGACCTCGTCGAGCTCGGTCGAGACGATGAGCACGGGGATGCCGGCATCGCGCGCGGCGATGATCCGGTCGTGCACGAACTCGATCGAGCCCACGTCGAGCCCGCGCGTGGGCTGCGACGCGATGAACAGGCGCAGGTCGCGGCCCAGCTCGCGCGCCAGCACCACCTTCTGCTGGTTGCCGCCCGACAGCCGCCCGGCCGCCTGGTCGATGCCCTGCGCGCGGATGTCGAACTCGTCGATCGCCCCCTCGGCGAACTCCGCGATCGCGCGCCGGTCGATCGTGCCCATACGCACGAACGGCGCGCCGTCGCTGCGGTCGAGCATGAGGTTCTCGGCGATCGAGAACTCGCCCACGAGCCCGTCCTTCTTGCGGTCCTCCGGCACGAAGCCCACACCCGCGTCCAGCACCTGCCGCACGGTCTTGCCCAGCAGCTGTCGGCCGTCGAGCAGGATCGATCCCCTCGCGTGCCGGCGCAGCCCCAGGATCGCCTCGGTCAGCTCGGTCTGGCCGTTGCCCTGCACGCCCGCGATCGCGAGCACCTCTCCCCCGCGCACGGTGAAGTCGATGTCGTCGAGCAGGTGCTCGCCCGAGCGCCCGACGAGCGTGAGGCCCGAGACCTCGAAGCGCGAGTCGGTGTAGGCCGGCGGCTGCTTGTCGACCTCGAGGTCGACGTCGCGGCCGACCATGAGCGAGGCCAGCTCCGTCGGCTCCGCCGTGGGATCGGCCGAGGCCACGACCTTGCCGCGGCGGATCACCGTGATGCGGTCGGCGACCTCGCGCACCTCGCGGAGCTTGTGCGTGATGAACACGATCGACGTGCCGCTGGCCGCGAGCTCCCGCATGATGCCCATCAGCTCGTCGGTCTCCTGCGGGGTGAGCACGGCGGTCGGCTCGTCGAGCACGAGCAGCCGGGCGTCGCGCGCGAGCGCCTTGACGATCTCCACGCGCTGCTGCGCGCCCACCGGCAGCTCCTCGACGACGGCGTCCGGATCGATGTCGAAGCCGAACCGCTCGGAGATCTCGCGCACCCGCGCCCTCGCGGCGTCCATCGACAGCACGCCGCCGCGCGTGGGCTCGTTGCCCAGCATGACGTTCTCGGCGACCGTGAACACGGGGATCAGCATGAAGTGCTGGTGCACCATGCCGATGCCCGCGGCCATCGCATCGCCGGGGCCGGCGAAGTGCACGGGCTCGTCGTCGACGAGGATCTCGCCCTCCTCGGCCTGGTAGAGGCCGAAGAGCACGTTCATCAGCGTGGACTTGCCCGCGCCGTTCTCGCCGAGGAGGCAGTGGATCTCGCCGGGCGCGATCTCGAGATCGATCGCGTCGTTGGCGACGAACGATCCGAAGCGCTTCGTGATCCCGCGGAGTTCGAGTTTCATCGTTCCGGATTCTTCCAGATGGGTCGGATTCTGGGCACGGGAACGCCGGGGCGGCTGTGGGCCACCCCGGCGTTCACGCGTGGCGTGCGGCGATTACTCGGCGCCGGTGACCGGGATCTCGATCTCGCCGGCGATGATCTCCTGGGTCAGCTCGTCGAGGCGCGTCTTCAGCGCGTCGTCGATCTGCCCGTCGAACTCGCCGAAGGCGCTGAGCGCGGTGCCGTCGTTCTCGAGCGTGCCGACGTAGGGCTCGGTCGAGAACTCCTCGCCGTCCACGAGCATCTCGATGTTGTCGTACACGGCCTGCGTCATGCGCTTCTCGACCGACGTGAGGATGATGTCGGCGTACTGCGGCTGCGTCGTGGCGATGTCGCGGTCGACACCCAGCACGACGGCGGGCGCACCCTCGGTGCGGATGACCTCGATCGTCGAGCCGAACAGGCCGCCCGCGACCGGGTAGAACACATCGGCGCCCTGCGAGAGCTGGCTCGCCGTGATGCTCGTGGCGCCGGCGGTGTCGCCGAAGTTCGCCGTGAAGCTGCCGCCGGCCGGGTTCTCGGGGTCCCAGCCGAGGACGGTCACGTCCGTGCCGTTCTCCTCGCCCCAGGCCGTGGCGCCGTAGTAGAAGCCGTCCATGAACTTGGTGACCGACATCATGTTGGCGCCGCCGTAGGTGGCGACGACCTTGGACTCGCTGTAGCCCGCCGCGAGGTAGCCGGCGAGGTAGCTCGACTGCTCCATCGCGTAGTCGATGACCTTGACGTTGTCGAGACCGAGGTCCCAGCCGTCGATCCAGACGAAGTGCGTGTCGGGCGAGGCGGTGGCGACCTGCTCGAGGGCGCCGGTGTCGCCGAAGCCGAAGCCCACGGCGAAGATGACGTCGCAGCCGCCGTCGACCATCGTCTGCAGGTTCGGCGCGAAGTCCTCGGTGCTGTTCGACTCGGCGTCGTTGATCTCGATGCCGAGCTCCTCCGCGGCCATCTCGAGACCCGCGTAGGCGGCCTCGTTGAACGACTGGTCGTTCCAGCTGCCCTCGTCCGAGACCGCGCAGGCCATGAAGTCGGTGCCCTCGGCGGGGGCGCCGTCGCCGCCCTCCTCGGGTGCCGCGCCGCAGCCGGCGAGCACCATGCCCGCGGCCGCCGCGATGCCGAGGCCTGCGAGGCCGCGCTTGAGTGTGGTCATCTTCACGGATGTTCCTCCTGATGCACGCCGCGGCAAGCCGGGCGATCGGGTCGATGCGCACAACGATAAACCGGCGCTCCCGCGAGTATTCACATAAAGCGGCGGGATGAACAAGGCGTTATCGAACTGCGACCAGACGGTAACGGCGGGGAAACGAGCGGCTCAGAGCTCCGGCGCGAACGGGCGCGGCGGCGTGGTCGGCTCGGACACGAGGCCGCTGAGGTAGCGGTAGAAGCCCTCGCCGTCGACGGCCTCGATCACGCGGGCGTTCGGCGCGAGCCCGTGCACGCCCCACGACATCGCCGAGTAGCCGCGCGTGAGCTCCGACGACGTCTCGATGTCCACGGCGTACGGCGCCTCGGCCGTGATCAGCTCGGGGTGCAGCAGCAGCGCCGCGGTGAGTGAATCGGGGTGGGTGGATCCGGGGATGCCCACCGACTCGTCGAACGCGAGCGTGCCGCGGCACACCCGCTCGACGAACCGCGCGAGCGGCGTGCCGATGCCCGCGAGGCGCGCGATCCGGTCCTTGTCGAAGACCGCGTCGCGCAACGTGAGCGGCGCCCACGGCACGACGACGAGGTCGGCGAATCCGGCCTCGAACACCGTGCGGGCGGCCTCGGGGTCGACGTAGAAGTTGAACTCGGCGGCGGCCGTGATGTTGCCGCGGCCGTTGTTCGAGCCGCCCATCACGTAGAGCGACTTCACGCGGCCGACGAACTCCGGATCGCGGATCACGGCGAGCGCGACGTTCGTGAGCGGCCCGATCGCGACGATCGAGACCTCGCCCGGCGCCTCGGCCGTGATGCGCAGCATCGCGTCGACGGCGTTCTCGGCCTGGGGCTCGAGCCCGGAGTCGTCCATGCTCAGCCCGCCCGAGCCGTCGCCGTGCACGTTCTCGGCCGAGACCCACTCGCGCATGAGCGGGCGCTGGGCGCCGAGGAAGATCGGCACGGCGTCGAGGCGGTCGGCCACGTTGAGCGTCATCCACGCGTTGCGCACCTGCTGCTCGAAGCCCACGTTGCCCGCCACCATCGTGATGGCCCGCAGATCGGCGGCCGGGTCGAGCAGGCCCACGAGGATCGCGACGCAGTCGTCCTGGGCGGTGTCGGTGTCGAGGATGAAGGGTGTGCTCACCCGTTCAGTCTAGGTTCGCCGGGCGGCCGCCTCAGACGAGGACCTCGAGCTCCTCCGGCAGGCCCGTGCGCAGCTCCACCGGCAGGTGCGCGACGTCGTTGTGGGTGAGCAGGGCCCACGGACGGCCCGGCTTCTGCGCGATCACGGTGAGGCCGCAGTTCGTCTGGTTCAGGGTCATCCAGCGCCACTCGGGCGCGTCGAGCACCTCGCGCACGAACCACGAGATGACGAAGTTGTGGGTGATGAGCAGCTCGTGCACCTCGCCGGCCTTGCGCACGAGGAACTCGGCCGCCGCGTCGGCCATCTGCGCGCGCCCGGCGTCGATCTGCGCGTCGGTCACCGCCCCGAAGAACGGCTCGTAGGCGGCGGGCGTCTCGTCGGTGATGCCGGTGGGCACGCAGTCGAACAGCAGCGCGTGCGGCTGCGGCTCGATCGCGGGCATGCGCTCGGCCACGTAGCGTGCCGTCTCGCTCGTGCGCTGCAGCGGCGAGTGCCACACGGCGTCGAAGGGCACGCCCGAGAGCCGGTCGGCCAGCGCCTCGGCCTGCCTGCGGCCCCGCGGGGAGAGCGGACCGTCCTCCACCCCGTGCTCGGCGTCCTGCTGCTCGCCGTGCCGGACGAGGTAGATGTAGTGCGTCATCTCGCGTCCCTTTCCGCCCCGGCGCCGCCTCGGCGCGACCCTCGACCAGCCTATGTCACCCCTCCCCCGGCGGGTTCCCGGGGCGTCGCCTCAGGCGGCCGCGCGCGCGAGCTCGGCGATGTGCGCGCGCGAGAGCGCGAGGCCCACGCCCTGCACGAGCTCGTCGACGTGGGCGGGGTCGAACGCGTTCGCGATCGGGGCGACGACGCCGCGCTGGGCCCGCAGCCACGCGATGGCGATCGCGGCGTGCGGCGCGCCGAGCTCGGCGGAGATCTCGTCCATCGCCTTCAGCAGGCGCCCGCCCCGCCGGTTGATCCGCTCCGCCAGCTGCGCGCCGCGCACCGACTTCGCGGCATCCGACCGCGAGCGGTGCTTGCCGCTGAGGAAGCCGTGCTCGAGCGGGTGCGAGGGCGTCACGGCGATGCCCTGCGCCGAGACGACGAGCCGCAGATCGCCCTCGAGCACACGGGGCCGCAGCAGGTTGAACGCGACGTCGATCGCCTCGATGCGCGGATAGCCTGCCGAGGCCAGGATGCGCGCCTCCACGAGCTGCTCGGGCGAGAAGCCGAACACCCCGAGCGCGCGCACCTTGCCGGACTCCACGAGCCACTGCGCGGTCGCCAGGGCGTCCTCGATGGGCGGCGCGTCGTAGCCGGTCGCGTCGAGATAGAGCACGTCGATGCGATCCGTGCCGATCCGCTCGAGCGAGGACTCCACGGCGCGCACGAGGTCGACCGAGCCCAGGCCGGGGTGATCCGGATGACCGCCCACGCGCACCGCGAGGACCATGTCGTCGCGCACGCCGCGGCTGCGCATCCAGCTGCCGATGACGTGCTCGCTGCGCCCGCCGCCGAAGCGGTCGGACGTGTGCAGCGCGTTCCCGCCGTGCTCGGCGTACCGGTCCAGCACCGCCTCGCTCGCGCGCTGGTCGACCGTCCAGCCGAACTCGCCGCCGCCGAGCATGAGCGGGAAGACCTCGATGCCCGTCTCGCCGAGCGGCGCGCGCAGGGCGCTGCCGATGCCCGGCCCCTGCACGGGAATGGGGGCGGACGGGTGCGCGGGAACGGCCGGCTCCGGCGACGGGATCGCCCTGCCCCAGTTCCACGCCATGTCGCCCTCCCCGACGGCTCCCACTGTACCGCCGGACGGCGCCCGCGCCCCGCCGAGCGCGCGGGCAGAAGTGCCCAGGACGCCGAACGGCCCGGCCCCTCCCGTGTGGGAGGCGGACCGGGCCGTCGGAGCGAGGGATCAGGCCTCGGCGGGAGCCTCCGCCGACTCCTCGGCCTTCTCCTCGACGACGGGCTCGAGCGCGAGCTTGCCGCGGTCGTCCACCTCGGCGATGCGGACCAGGATCTTCTGGCCCACCGAGACGACGTCCTCGATGTTCTCGACGCGCTTGCCGCCGTTGAGCTTGCGGATCTGGGTCACGTGCATGCGACCGTCCTTGCCCGGCATGAGCGAGATGAAGGCACCCGAGGGGATGATCTTCACGACCGTGCCGAGGAACTGCTCGCCGACCTCGGGGTTCGAGGGGTTGGCGATCGCGTTCACCTGCGCGCGGGCCGCCTCGGCCGAGGGGCCGTCGGTCGCGCCGATGTACACGGTGCCGTCGTCCTCGATCGAGATCTGCGCGCCGGTCTCGTCCTGGATCGCGTTGATCGTCTTGCCCTTGGGGCCGATCAGCTCGCCGATCTTGTCGACGGGGATCTGCACGCTGATGACGCGCGGCGCGGTCGGCGCCATCTCGTCGGGCGCGTCGATCGCGGCGTTCAGCACCTCGAGGATGCGCAGGCGCGCGTCCTTGGCCTGGGTCAGCGCGCCGGCGAGCACCTCGGAGGGGATGCCGTCGAGCTTGGTGTCGAGCTGCAGGGCCGTGACGAACTCGGCCGTGCCCGCGACCTTGAAGTCCATGTCGCCCAGGGCGTCCTCGGCGCCGAGGATGTCGGTCAGCGCGGCGTAGCGCGTCTGGCCGTCGACCTCCTCGGACACGAGGCCCATGGCGATGCCGGCGACGGGGGCGCGCAGCGGCACACCCGCGTTCAGCAGCGACAGGGTCGAGGCGCACACCGAGCCCATCGACGTCGAGCCGTTGGAGCCGAGGGCCTCGGACACCTGGCGGATCGCGTACGGGAACTCCTCGCGGCTCGGCAGCACCGGCACGAGGGCGCGCTCGGCGAGGAAGCCGTGCCCGATCTCGCGACGCTTGGGGCTGCCCACGCGGCCGGTCTCACCGGTCGAGTACGGCGGGAAGTTGTAGTGGTGCATGTAGCGCTTGCTCGTCGTGGGCGACAGCGAGTCGATCTGCTGCTCCATCTTGAGCATGTTCAGCGTGGTGACGCCCAGGATCTGGGTCTCGCCGCGCTGGAAGATCGCCGAGCCGTGCACGCGCGGGATCACCTGGACCTCGGCGTCGAGCGGGCGGATGTCCGCCAGCCCGCGGCCGTCGATGCGGGCGCCCTCGGTGAGGATGCGGCCGCGCACGATCTTCTTCGTGACGGACTTCCACGCGGCCGAGAACTCGAGCGGCGCGGCGGCGGGAAGCTCCTCGGCCTCCACCTTCGCGATGAGCTCGGCCTTGACCGCGGCCTTCAGCGCGTCGTCGGCGTCCTGGCGCTCCTGCTTGTCGGCGATCTGGTAGATCTTCGACAGCTCCTCGAGCGCCTTGCCCTCGACGAACGCGTAGGTCTCGTCGCTGTAGGCGGGGAAGACCGGGAACTCCAGCGGCGCGCGTGTCGAGCCCTTCGCCATCTCGGCCTGCGCCGCGACGAGCTGCTTGATGAACGGCTTGGCGGCCTCGAGACCGCCGGCGACGATCTCCTCGTTCGGCTTGACGGCGCCGCCCTGGATGAGGTTCCAGCTGTTCTCGGTGGCCTCGGCCTCGACCATCATGATCGCGACGTCGCCATTGTCGAGCACGCGACCGGCGACCATGAGGTCGAAGACGGCCTGCTCGACCTGCTCCTGGTTCGGGAACGCGACCCACTGGTCCTCGTGCTCGCCGACGCCCGGGATGAGCGCGAGGCGCACGCCGGCGATCGGGCCGGAGAACGGCAGGCCCGAGATCTGCGTCGACGCCGAGGCGGCGTTGATCGCGAGGGCGTCGTAGTACTCGCCCGGGGCGATCGACAGCACGGTGACGACGATCTGGACCTCGTTGCGCAGGCCGTCGACGAACGACGGACGCAGCGGGCGGTCGATGAGGCGGCACACGAGGATCGCCTCGGTCGAGGGGCGTCCCTCGCGGCGGAAGAACGAGCCGGGGATCTTGCCCGCGGCGTACGAGCGCTCCTCGACGTCGACGGTCAGCGGGAAGAAGTCGAAGCCCTCGCGGGGGCTCTTCGACGCGCTGGTCGCCGAGAGCAGCATGGTCTCGTCGTCGAGGTACGCGGCGACCGCGCCCTGGGCCTGCTGCGCGAGCCGGCCCGTCTCGAAGCGGATGGTGCGGGTGCCGAAGCGGCCGTTGTCGAGAACGGCCTCGGCGGCGGTGATTTCAGGACCTTCCAAGAGGTCTGTCTCCTTCTGTTCGCCCGCGCAGAGCGCGCGGGAGACGAAAGAAGCAGGAACAGTCAGATATGGGCGCGCAATGGCACTCGCTCGAAAGCGATCAGCTCGCCTGCGCTGGCCACCAGGAGAAATCCACCGGGTCTCTCAGGAACCGGGAGATCACTTCAGGGGACCAGCTTCCTGCCAGCCTGCTCCTCGGGTATGGAATTGTCTGCCCGCGAGACGCGGACGCGCTCAGCCTACCAGCGCCGCATGCGCGGTGTCTGCCCGCTCGACCCGCGCGTCGCGCGCCGGTTATGGTCGGCAGGCGTCGACGGCCCGCCCGCGACGCGATCGATTCCCGTGACGACAGCCCGTGAAGGAGCATCGATGAGCGACGCCCAGGAGGTCTTCCGCGACCGCGGCCCGGAGGACGACCGGAACCCCGACGACGAGCGCGAGGTCGATCTCGACGACGAGGCCGACCTGGAGCTGCCTCCCCCGACCCTCGATGCGGACGAGCGCATCGAGGACGAGCCGGGGCCGCTCGCCGACGAGCTCGATGAGGCGAGGGGCGCGGGCGAGATCGACCGCTGACGGCCCCGTACGGGAACGGCGCGTGGCCCGCGGGTGAACAGACGCGGGCGGGCGGTGAACGTTCGCGAAAGCGGCGCGGCAACGTCGGTCTCGGCGCGCCGGGGACCGCCACGCTGGAGACATGCGAGTCGCGGTCGTCGCGGAGTCGTTCCTTCCGCACATGAACGGGGTCACGAACTCCGTGCTGCAGGTCGTCCGGCATCTCGAGGCCATGGGCCACGAGACGCTCATCGTCGCCCCCAGGGCACCGGGATCCGGTGACACCGCGGGGACGACGCTGCTCACCTCCATCCCGCTGCCGTCGTATCCCGAGGTCCGCGTGGCCGTGGCGCCCGTGCCGCTGCTGCGCCGCGTGCTGCGGGAGTTCCGCCCCGACGTGGTCCACCTCGCCTCGCCCACGGTGCTGGGCTGGCAGGGCCTCGTCGCCGCCGAGCGCAATCGCACGCCCACCGTCGCGGTGTACCAGACCGACGTGATCTCGTACGCCGAGCGCTACGGCGTCCCGGGCGCCGCGCCCCTCATGTCGGCGCACATCGCGCGACTGCACCGCCGCGCCACGCTGACGCTCGCCCCCTCCTCGCACGCCGAGAACCAGCTGCTCGCCCTCGGCGTCGACCGCGTGCGGCGCTGGGGCCGCGGCGTCGACGCCGAGCGCTTCCGCCCCGAGCAGCGCAGCGACGCGTGGCGCGAGCGGATCGCGCCCGGCGAGTTCATCATCGGCTACGTCGGCCGCCTCGCGCCCGAGAAGCAGGTCGAGGATCTGCGCGCGCTGCGGGACATCCCCGGCGCGCGCCTGGTCATCGTCGGCGACGGCCCCGAGCGGGCGCGCCTCGAGCGCGAGCTGCCCGATGCCGTCTTCACCGGCTTCCTCGGCGGCGAGGACCTGGCGCAGGCCCTCGCCAGCTTCGACGTGTTCGTGCACCCCGGCGAGAGCGAGACGTTCTGCCAGACCGTGCAGGAGGCCCTGGCCTCGGGCGTGCCCGTGGTCGCCACCGGCCGCGGCGGGCCCGTCGACCTCGTCCGCTCGAGCGTGGACGGCTGGCTCTACACCCCCGGCGACCTCGACGACCTGCGCGCGCGCGTGCTCGATCTCGTCGGCGACGACGCCAAGCGGCGCTCCTTCGGCCTGGCCGCGCGCGAGAGCGTGAAGGCCCGCACGTGGGCGGCGCTCACCGAGCAGCTCGTCGGCGCGTACCGCGAGGCCATCCGGCTGCGCCGCTACGACGAGGCCACGATGGCCCGCGGCGCCGTGCGCGTGAGCGAGCCGGTGCCTCCCCTCGACACCCGTCGGTGGTCGCGCTACGTGGCCCTGGGCGACTCTCTCACCGAGGGGCTGTGCGACGGATCGCGCATGCCCGACGGCCAGTACCGCGGCTGGGCCGACCGCCTGGCCATGCTGCTGGCGCAGGACGGCGAGCGCACCGGCAACCGCACCTTCCGCTTCGCCAACCTCGCCGTGCGCAGCCGGCGCGTGCGCGATCTCGCGCGCGAGCAGGTGCCGGCGGCCCTCGCCCTGAAGCCGGACCTCGTGTCGATCCTCATGGGGCACAACGACCTCGTCGGCCACGGCGCCGACCCGATCGCGCGGGCCGCGCGCGTGGAGGAGTCGGTGCGCACGCTCCGCGCGAGCGGGACCGACGTCATGCTCGTGACCCCGTTCCTGCCGCGGCGCGCGATCGTGCGCGTCTTCGCCCGCCGCTTCGCGATCTACGCGAGCGAGTTGCGGCGCATCGCCGCCGAGAACGGCTGCCATCTGCTCGACGTCGACGCCCTTCCCGAGCTCGGCGAGCTGAGCAACTGGTCGCAGGACAAGGTGCACCTGAGCTCGTCGGGCCACCGCCTGCTGGCCTATCGCGCGGCCGAGGTGCTCGGGGTTCGCGACGCGCCGCAGCTCGCGGCGCTCGACGCGGCGTTCCACGAGGACTACGTGGAGCCCGAGGGGCGATGGATCACCCGGCACGCACTGCCGTGGGCCTGGCGCCGCCTGCGCGGCCGCACGGCCGGCGACGGGCTGCTGGCCAAGCACGCCGAGTACGTCACCATCCGGGGCCGCCGCGTCGTCGCCTCCGACGCGGCCGAGCACGCTCCCGGTCCGGCGGCGGACGCCGGCACGTCCTCCTCGGATCTGCCGGCCGCCCCCGCCTGATCTGATCCCGCCCGCGTTCCGGGCGGACCTCAGCCGCGCGTCGGCGGGTTGTTCAGCAGGTCCTCGAACGATCCGCCGGCACCCAGGTACGACTCGGGGTCGAAGGGATCGGCCGCGCGCGGTGCGGCGGACGCCCCGGCGATCGCGTCGGCGAGCTCGCGCGCCCCGCGCTCCACGCGCGCGCGCAGCGGCGCGACGGAGTCGGCCTCGGCACCCCAGTCGCTCGAGGCGGCGAACACGCCCGTCGAGACGGGGCGGGCGTGCAGGTAGGTGAACAGCGGCCGGATGGCGTAGTCGATCGCGAGCGAGTGGCGCGCGGTGCCCGCCGTGGCCCCGATGAGCACGGGCTTGCCCTCGACCGACTCGCGCTCGAGCACGTCGACGAACGACTTGAACAGCCCCGAGTAGCTCGTGGTGAAGATCGGGGTGACGACGATGATCCCGTCGGCGGCCGCGACCTGGGCGAGGTCCTCGGCGAGCGCCTTGGGCGCGAAACCGGTGAGCAGGTGGTCGGTGATCGCGTGCGCGTGGTCGCGCAGCTCGATCACGCGGCCCTCCGCCTCGACGCCGCGCTCCCCCAGCGCCTCCACGGTCGCACCCAGCAGGCGGTCGGCGAGCATGCGCGTCGACGACGGGTTCGACAGCCCGGCCGACACCACGACGATGCGGGTCACGTCAGGCCCTCCGATCCGCCGCCGGGCCGAACGCGCCCGGCTGGACGGGCCGGCGATCCGGGGCGTCCTGGTAGGGCGAGCCGCCCGTGACGTTGTCGCCGCGGTTCGCGTTGGGGCGGGGCTGGCGCGGCTCGGCGTCGCCGTACTTCGCCTTCACCCGCGCGGCGTGCGTCGGCGCGTCCGGCACCTCGGCCGGGCGGTTCGCCTGGAGCTCCTTGCGCAGCACGGGCACGACGTCCTGCCCGAGGAAGTCGATCTGCTCGAGCACGACCTTCAGCGGCAGGCCGGCGTGATCTATGAGGAACAGCTGGCGCTGATAGTCGCCGAAGGTGTCGCGCATGGCCGCATACCGGTCGATCACCTGCTGCGGCGAGCCGACCGTCAGGGGCGTCATCTCGGTGAAGTCCTCCATCGTCGGACCGTTGCCGTAGACGGGGGCGCTGTCGAAGTAGGGCCGGAACTGGTCGACGGCGTCCTGCGAGTTCTTCGCCATGAACGCCTGGCCGCCGAGGCCCACGATCGCCTGCTCGGGCGTGCCGTGCCCGTAGTGGGCGTAGCGCTGGCGGTACAGGTTGATGAGGCGCTGGTAGTGCTCCTTGGGCCAGAAGATGTTGTTCGCGAAGAACCCGTCGCCGTAGTACGCGGCCTGCTCGGCGATCTCGGGCGTGCGGATGGATCCGTGCCACACGAACGGCGGCACGTCGTCGAGGGGGCGCGGCGTCGCGGTGAAGCCGTGCAGCGGGGTGCGGAACTTCCCCTCCCAGTCCACGACATCCTCGCGCCACAGCCGGTGCAGCAGCTGGTAGTTCTCGATCGCCAGCGGCAGGCCCTGGCGGATGTCCTTGCCGAACCAGGGGTAGACGGGCCCGGTGTTGCCTCGTCCCATGATGAGGTCGACGCGGCCGCCCGAGAGATGCTGCAGCATCGCGTAGTCCTCGGCGATCTTCACCGGGTCGTTCGTCGTGATGAGCGTCGTGGCCGTCGAGACGATGAGCCGCTCCGTCTGCGCGGCGATGTACGCGAGCGTCGTCGTGGGCGACGAGGAGAAGAACGGCGGGTTGTGGTGCTCGCCGAGGGCGAAGACGTCCAGCCCCGCCTCCTCGGCGTGCTTGGCGATCGTGACGATGTCGCGGATGCGCTCGGCCTCGCTCGGCGTGTAGCCGGTCACGGGGTCGCGCGTGATGTCGCTGACCGAGAAGAGGCCGAACTGCATGCCCTGCCAGGTGGTGTCGCTCATTGCGGAGGCTCCGATCCGTTTATATGCGCTTGAATATACCCTTGCAACGCCCGCACCTCGAATCTATTCCCCGGCCCCGCGGGGTGCGCCAGGGGGGCATCGGGTTACGAACCGGTAACGTCGGGGGTGATGAGCACCCCACCTGCGACCGCGTCCGGCCCGATCCGGCGCCCCAAGCGGCGCGTCCCCTTCTGGGACAACGCCCGCTTCGCGTGCATCGTGCTCGTCGTGCTCGGGCACGCCATCCAGCGGCTCATCTACGACTCCGACATCGCCTACGCGCTGTATCTGACGATCTACGCGTTCCACATGCCGGCGTTCGCGATCATCTCGGGCTACTTCTCGAAGTCCGACGCACCGGGCGCGCGGCAGATGGCGCGCGTGATCACCGACATCCTCGTGCCGTACGTCGTGTTCGAGGTGCTGTGGTGGGCGACGAAGCTGGTCGTCGAGGGCGAAGCCGAGCCGAATCTCACGGAGCCGTCGTGGACGCTGTGGTTCCTGCTGGCCCTGGGCATCTTCCGGCTCGTGCTGCCGTATCTCGCGCTGCTGCGCTGGCCCCTGCTGTGGACGCTGGCCATCTCGGTGGGCGTGGGCTACCTGCCCAACGTCGACAGCACGTTCTCGCTGTCGCGCACCCTCGGCTTCCTGCCGTTCTTCGCGCTGGGCTGGTGGCTGCGCGACCGGGACGTGGTGGAGCGGCTGCGGCTCATCGAGTGGCGCCCGTGGTGGACGCGCGCGCTCGCGGTCGCGGTGCTCGCCGCGGCGGGCTGGATCGCATGGTCCGGCCTCGGCGTCTGGCGCGAGGTCGAGCTGCGCTACTGGTTCTTCTACGACGACGACTACGGCGGGCTCATCTCCGGCGGGCACTGGTGGGGCGGCCTCGCCCGGCTCGGCACGATCGCGGCCGGCCTCGTGCTGTCGGCGGCGTTCTTCGCCCTCATCCCGCGCCGCGAGACCGTGCTGACCCGGTTCGGGCAGTACACGATGTACGTCTACCTGCTGCACTCGTTCGTGCTCTACCCGTTCCGCGAGTCGGGGGTGCTGCGCGGCCTCGAGCCGACGTGGCTGTGGCTGCCCACGGTGAGCGCGCTGTCGGTGGCGATCGCCTTCGCGCTCGGCACGCGTCCCGTGCGCCTCGTCTTCCGGCCGCTCGTCGAGCCGCGCGCGACGTGGCTGTTCGCCGATCCCTCGGTCGCGCCCCGCGCCCGCCGGAACGACCCGACCGGCTCCCGCCGGCCCGCCGATCCGCCCCGGCGCCCCGGCCACGACGGCCGCGGCGCGCACGAAGAGGAGAGCGGTCCGCCCGCGTCGTGACCGGCGCTGCCCGTAACGCTCGGAAACACATCCCCGCGCGCGGCGGGACGCCCCTACCGTCGGGAGCATGACGCTCTCGCTCCCGATCCTGGACCTGTCCCAGCTCGACGCCGGCCCCGAGGCGGCCGAGCGCTTCCGCCGCGCCCTGCGCGACGCCACGCGCGAGGTCGGCTTCTTCTACCTCACCGGCACCGGGCTGCCGGGCGGCCTCGAGGCGCGGCTGCACGAGGCGGCCCGCGCCTTCTTCGCGCTCCCCGAGGCCGACAAGCTGGCGATCGAGAACATCCGCAGCCCGCACTTCCGCGGCTACACCCGCGTCGGCGGCGAGCGCACCCGCGGCCGCGTCGACTGGCGCGAGCAGATCGACATCGGCCCCGAGCGCGAGCCGGTCGCCGATCCGGACGCGCCGGAGTTCGCGCGGCTCATCGGGCCGAACCTGTGGCCCGAGGCGCTGCCCGGCCTGCGGCCGGTCGTCGAGGAGTGGCACGACGAGCTCACCCGCATCTCCCGGCGCCTGCTGCGCGCATGGGCGCTGGCGCTGGGGGCCGAGGAGGACTACTTCGACCGCCACTTCGGCCAGCCGCAGACGCTCATCAAGATCGTGCGCTACCCCGGCACGGATCAGCCGGAGCCGCAGCAGGGCGTGGGCGCCCACAAGGACTCGGGCGTGCTCACCCTGCTGTGGGTGGAGCCGGGCAAGCGCGGCCTGCAGGTGGAGCGCGGGGACACGTGGGTCGACGCCCCGCCCGTCGAGGGGGCGTTCGTCGTGAACATCGGCGAGATGCTCGAGTACGCCACGCAGGGGTATCTGCGCGCGACGAACCATCGCGTCGTCTCGCCGCGCTGGCCCGAGGACCGCATCTCGATCCCGTTCTTCTTCAATCCGGCGCTCGACGCGCGCCTGCCCATCATCGAGCTGCCGCCCGAGCTGGCCGCGCTGGCGCGGGGCGTGGAGGACGATCCGCACAACCCGATCCACGCGCTCTACGGGCAGAACGCGCTGAAGTCCCGGCTGCGCGCGCACCCCGACGTGGCCGAGCGGTGGCACGCCGACCTGCTCGCCGCGCGGTCCTGATCGCACCGGCCGGTCGCGCTAGCCACGGCCGCGGCGGCACGCAAGGGGATGAAAGCGACCCCGGCGCGTCGTAGCGTGGCGACATGGCGAGCACCGGCCGAGCGGAAGCGAGCAGCACGTGAGCGATGTGACGATCTTCGCCCCCTCCCCCACCCTCACCGTCACGATCGAGGATCACGACGCGGGTCCGGACATCCACGTGCACGCCGGAGGCCAGGGCGTCTGGCAGGCGCGGATGATGCGCCGGCTCGGCGCGTCGGTGACGCTGTGCTGCGTCCTCACGGGCGAGACGGGGCGGGTGGTGCGCGGGCTGCTCGAGGACGAGGGGTTCCGCGTCGTCGCGGTCGAACGCGCGGGCCGCGGCGCGGCGTACGTGCACGACCGGCGCGCCGGCGAGCGCATCCCCGTCGCCGAGACGCCGGGCGACGCGATCGGCCGCCACGAGCTGGACGAGCTGTACGGGGCCGCGCTGCGGGAGGGCCTGGGCAGCGGGCTCGTGAGCCTGAGCGGACCCGACGGCGACGAGGTACTGCCGCCCGACACGTACCGGCGCCTCGCCGCGGATCTGCGGGCCGGTGGCGCGCGCGTGGTCGTCGATCTCTCGGGCGAGCGGATGCACGGGGCCCTCGCCGGCGGCGTGGACGTGCTGAAGGTGAGCGACGAGGAGCTGCGCGACGACGGGCTGCTCGACGGCGACGACGCCGAGGCCGTGCTGGCGGCCATGTCGGCGCTGCGCGAGCGCGGCGCCGCCGCGGTGATCGTGACGCGCGCGAGCCGACCGCTGCTGCTGCTCGATGCGGAGGGTGCGGTCGAGATCTCCCCGCCCCGGTTGGAGGCGGCCGACACGCGCGGCGCCGGCGATTCGCTCACGGCGGGGCTGTGCGCCGGGCTCGCTCTGGACGAGCCGCTGCGTGACGCCGCCACGCTCGGGGCGGCCGCCGGCGCGCTGAACGTGACGCGCCACGGGCTGGGAACGGGCGACACGGGGACCATCGAGCGGCTGCGCGAGCAGGTGCGCGCGCGGGAGCTGCCCGGCGGGGGCGACGACGACACGCCGCGGCTCAGCCCGGGCGACCTCGCCGCGCTCGCGGGCGAGGCCGACCGCCCCGAGGGGGACGCTCGATGACGCGGGCGCTCGTCACGAACGACGACGGGATCGACGCGCCCGGCCTGGCCGTGCTCGCGCGGGCGGCCGCGGAACGCGGTCTCGACGTGACGGTCGCCGCCCCCGAGCGCCAGTCGAGCGGAACCAGTGCCTCCATCGTGGCGGGCGAGGAGGACGGCCGCATCGCGGTCGCGCGGCGCACCCTCGAGGGGCTCGGGCAGACGCCGGCGTTCGCGGTGCGCGGCGGCCCCGGCCTCATCGCCCTCATCGCCGCGCACGGCGCGTTCGGCGATCCGCCCGAGCTCGTGCTCAGCGGCATCAACCACGGCGCGAACGTGGGCCGCGCGATCCTGCACTCCGGCACGGTCGGCGCGGCCCTGACCGGGGGGCTCAACGGCGCCCGCGCCATGGCCGTCTCGCTCGACGTGGGCATGCATCCCGAGACGTTCGAGTGGCAGGCGGCCGCCGACGCCGCCCTCTCGCTGCTGCCGTTCCTCGAGACGCTGGAGTCCGGATCGGTGCTCAACGTGAACGTGCCGAACGCCGCGCGGCCGCGGGGCATCCGAGAGGCGCCGTTGGCCCCGTTCGGCATCGTGCAGACCACGCTGAGCGAGCGGGGCGCCGGTCACCTGCGGCTCGCCGTCGAGGACCTGCCGAACACCCCGGTCCCCGGCAGCGACGCCGCGCTCCTGGCCGACGGCTGGGTCACGCTCACGGGCCTCGACCCGGTCTCCGACCGCCCCCTCCACTATCCCGGCTGACGCGAGACAGCAACCACGCGCCGAGGCAGCGTCCATACGCCACGGTCTCGGCGCACAGATGCTGTCTCACCGACTTCCGCAACCGATTGCAGCAACCCCCGCGCGCCGACCGGTTGCGGTGGTCGCTTCATCTCCGGCGCTCCGCGCCTCCGTTCAGCAACCGATGGGTGCAACCGAGGACGTGCAGCCGATGAGGTGCAACCGGCGGGTAACCAATGGTGCCCCCACTGGTCACTGTGCGAGCGCGAAGCGCGAGCGTGCGGCCGCCAATGCGGCCGCCCCGCGGCGCGCAGCGCCGCCTCGCTCTCGCGGGAGCGAGAGCGCGAGCACGCGAGCGGCACCGCGAAGCGGTGCCCGAGCGGCGCAGACGCTTCTAAAAAGAAAGAGAACCCGCCCCACACCTGGGACGGGTTCTCCTGAAGACGATTGAACGCTGGTGCGCGTGCCTTATCGACGCAGTCCGAGACGCTCGATCAGCGAGCGGTAGCGCTCGATGTCGATGTCCTGGAGGTAGCCGAGCAGTCGACGGCGCTGACCGACGAGCAGGAACAGCCCACGACGCGAGTGGTGGTCGTGCTTGTGCTCCTTGAGGTGCTCCGTGAGGTCCTTGATGCGCTGCGACAGCATCGCGACCTGCACCTCGGGGGAACCGGTGTCACCGGGGTGCGTCGCGTACTCTTCGATGATCGCCTTCTTGACGTCTGCATTCAGTGCCATAGAACCGATCCCCTCTCTCCTCGTTGCGCGGCGCCCGACGCCTGATGCGCGAGCTCTCTTTCTCCGCGGCCGATCAAACGGCAACCAAGTGAGTCTACCAGTCGCGGCGGCCGTCGCGCACCGCGACGTGGGCGGCCATCCGCAGACGCGGAAGGGGCGGGCACCTTCCGGCACCCGCCCCTCCCCCGAGCCGCTTACGCCTGGAGGGCGCCCTGCAGGTCGAGCGTGATCGTGACGTCCTTGCCGACCAGCACGCCGCCGGTCTCGAGCGCGGCGTTCCAGGTGAGGCCGAACTCCTCGCGGTCGATCGTGGCCGTGCCCGTGGCGCCGGCCTTGTAGTTGCCCCACGGGTCGACGCCGAAGCCGCCGAACTCCACGGTGAACGTGACGGGCTTGGTGACGCCCTTGATCGTCAGGTCGCCGTCGACGAGGAAGTCGCCGCCCTCGTGGCGCACGCCGGTCGAGACGAACTCGATCGTGGGGTGGTTCTCGGCGTCGAAGAAGTCGGCCGAGCGGAGGTGCTGGTCGCGACCCTCGTCCTTCGTGTTGATCGAGGCGACGTCGGCCTTCGCCGTGACGCTCGCCTCGAGCGGGTTCTCGGGGGCGACGATGGTGCCCTCGATCACGTGGAAGGCACCCTTGACCTTCGAGATCATCATGTGACGGACGGTGAAGCCCACCTCGCTGTGCGCGGGGTCGATCGCGTAGGTGCCGGGACGGTAGCCGGGGATCTCGATGGTCATGTCTCTCCTCGTAGAAGTCGTGCCGGTGACGGCGGTGTACGCATGACAATACCTATGCGCCCGCATATATTTCCGAGCGGCGGATGAATATCTGGGAAACAGCGAGGCTCCCCGTGCGACGAATCGCGCGGGACGCCTCGGGTGGATCGACGACTCAGGCCACGTCGATGAGGTCGATGACGAAGATCAGCGTCTTGCCGCTGAGGAAGTGGCCGGCGCCGGCGGGGCCGTACGCGAGGTGCGGCGGGACGACCAGCTCGCGGCGTCCGCCGACCTTCATGCCGGGGATGCCGTCCTGCCAGCCCTGGATGAGGCCGCGCAGCGGGAACTGGATGCTCTCGCCGCGGTTCCACGAGGAGTCGAACTCCTCGCCGGTCTCGTACTCGACGCCCGCGTAGTGGACGGTGACGGTGTCGCCGGGCTTCGCCTCGGCGCCGTCGCCCACGATGAGGTCGCGGATGACGAGCTCGGAGGGCGCGGGGCCCTCGGGTGCGTCGAACTCGGGCTTGGTGCGGTCTGCGCTCATGCGTCCATACAAACACGGAGGGTCCGGATGCACACGCGGTTCTCCCGACAGCGAAACCGGCGGTTCGTCGTGGTCGCGACAGCATTCAGCGCCCGGGCCGCGACGATGTCTGCGAGTCGACCGGGCGCTGAATGTGATCTGCGCCCAGGATGCGCCCGCGCACCGGGGCGTGTCAAGACCCCGCGCGCTCAGGACGCGAGCATCGCCCGCCGCGTGGCGGCGGCGCGGTGCAGCAGGATGTGCTCGTCCTCGATGGCGCCGGGGTCGCGGCCGGTGAGCGCGCGCTGACGCGCCATCGCGAGGGCCGTGGCGTCGCGGATGAAGGAGTTCATGAGGGCCACGGCCCGCGCGCTGCGCGTCATCGCCCAGCGCCTGCCGGCGCGCCGGCCCGCCGCCGTCGCGAGCATGTCGACCTCCTGCCAGGTGAACCATCCGGCGCCGGCGTACTCGCCCAGCCGCTCGCGCGTCAGCCGCATCTCCTCCCTGCGCAGCCGCACGATGCACCCGATGAACAGCAGGAAGATCGGCACCTCCACGAGCGCGTAGAGCGTGTAGAACGAGTTCGGAAGGAAGACGTCGAGCACCGCGGAGGCGTTCCAGAGCATGTGCAGCGCGACGCCGAGACCGTAGCCGAGCAGGGCGAACAGCGGCACGCTGCGCCCGCCGCGCCGGGCCAGCCCGATCATGAGGCCGATCGCGCCCGTGAACATCGCGTGCGCGAAGGGCGAGAGCACGCCGCGCATGAAGAAGTTGTGCGCGAGGCCCTCGAAGCCGCCCGTGTAGAGCGCGATCACGAAGTACTGGATGTTCTCGGTGAAGGCGAACCCGGCGCCGATGAGCATGCCGTAGACGATCCCGTCCACCGGCCCGTCGAAGGCGTTGCGCGCCATCCACAGCACGAGCAGGATGCCGAGCAGCTTCCAGCCCTCCTCGAGCAGGGGCGCGCGCAGGATGATCGAGAGGATCTCCGCGAGGAACGGATCCATGCCCCACGCGCCGGCGATCGCGTCGAGCACGGGGATCGTGAGCAGCGTCAGGGCGATTGCGGCGATCGCGCCCCACGCGAGCGCGAAGATGATGAGCGAGCGCGGCTCGGGCTCCCAGCGATCGATGACCAGCGTGACGGTGAGGATGACCCCGGCGAACGGGACGAGGGCGACGACGCTCGTGATCGCCACGCCGAGCACGCCCAGGGAGGCGACGAAGTAGCCGGCGACCGCGACGGCGAGCACGGCGAGCAGGATCCAGATCCACAGCCACGGCGCCCTGCCCTTGGTGGGCACGGGCGGCAGCTGCAGGTGCGCCTCCTGCGGCGCGGCCGGCGGGATCGTCGCCGGGAGCGCGTGCGGGGGCTGCGCCAGGGGCGACGGCCATGCGTGCATGGGCGCCTGCAGCGGCGTCCCGGTGTCCCCGCCCGCGAATGTCATGCGTCTCACTCTATGGGCGACGCCGGCGCGCCCGCAGGGGCACTTCTGCCCACCCGCCGGGCGCCGTCACCGCGCGTTCACTCGCGCGCCATGGCCCGGCGGACGCCCCTCCTAGAATGGAGCGATGCGCTTTTCCCACCTCGTGCTGCCCGGCGGCTCCGCGCCCACCCTCGTCGTCAAGGAGGGTGACGAGGCGGTCCCGGTCGCCACGCTCGTGGACGATGCGCCGCGCTCGCTGGACGAGCTCGTCGCGGCCGGCCCCGACGCGCTGACGGGCATCCGCGAGGCGCTCGCGGCGGGGCGCGGCCAGCGCGTCGCGTTCGCCGACGCCGGATACGCCCCCGCGCTGCTGCGCCCGCCGGCGATCATGGCGGTCGGCCTCAACTACGCCGCCCACTCGGGCGAGCTGAACCTCAAGACCGATGCCACGCCGACGGTGTTCACGCTGTGGCCGAACTCGCTCGCCGGGCACGACGGCACCACGACGTGGTCGCGCGGCCTCACGGGCGCGGTCGACTACGAGGCGGAGCTCGGCGTCATCATCGGCCGCCCCGCCAGGGATGTGAGCGAGGACGAGGCCCTGGACTTCGTGTTCGGCTACACGGTGGTCAACGACATCTCGGCGCGCGACATCCAGTACTCCGAGGCGCAGTGGAGCCGCTGCAAGTCGCTCGACGGCTTCACGCCCGTGGGCCCCGACGTGGTGACGGCCGACGAGATCGCCGATCCGCAGGACCTGCACATCTGGACCCGGATCAGCGACGAGCTGCTGCAGGACGGATCGACGGGGCAGATGGTCCGGTCGGTCGCCACGCTCATCGCGCACCTCTCGCAGGGCATCACGCTGCTGCCCGGCACGCTCATCTCGACGGGCAGCCCGGGCGGATCCGGCTTCTCGCGCACGCCCCAGGTGCTGCTGCAGGACGGCACGACGGTCACGGTCGGCGTCGACGGCATCGGCGAGCTGACCACCCACTGCCGCATCGTCGACTGACCCTGCGCCCTCCCGCCGAACCCGCGCTCGCTCGCCGAACCCGCGCTCCATCCGGCGCGGGTTCGCGGATCGAGGGCGGGTTCGCGGGCAGCGGGGATCTACCGGTTAGGGCAGGTCCTCCGGGGAGATGACGGGGATCGCGCTCGTGATGGGCTCGATGCCCGACAGCCGCTCGGGGCGCAGCTGCTTGATGACCTCCTCGCGGGTCATGAGCCCGGCCTCCACGACGAGGTCGGCCACGTTGCGGCCCGTGAGCAGCGCGGTCTTGGCGAGGGCCGCGGCGGCGGAGTAGCCGATGAACGGCGTGAGCGCCGTGATGACCCCCACCGACGATCCGACCATCGCCCCGAGCCGGCCGCGGTTGGCGGTGATGCCGTCGACGCAGTGGATGCGGAGCATGCGCATGGCCTGGCGCATCCACGTGATCGACTGCAGGATCGAGTGCGCGATGACGGGCTCGAAGGCGTTCAGCTGCAGCTGCCCCGCCTCGGCGGCCATCGTCACGGTGATGTCGGCGCCGACGACCGAGAACGCCACCTGGTTCACGACCTCGGGGATGACCGGGTTGACCTTGCCCGGCATGATGCTGGAGCCGGCCTGCTTGGCCGGCAGGTTGATCTCTCCGAGGCCCGCCTGCGGGCCCGAGGAGAGCAGCCGCAGGTCGTTGCAGATCTTCGACAGCTTCATGGCGTTGCGCTTGAGCGAGGACGAGAACGACATGAACGCGCCCATGTCGCTCGTCGCCTCGACCAGGTCGGTCGCCGTCGTGAGCGGCAGGCCGCTGATCTCGGCGAGGTGACGCCGCACGGCCTCGGCGTAGCCTGCCTGTGCCGTCACGCCCGTGCCGATGGCCGTCGCGCCCATGCTGATCTCGGTGAGCAGGGCGGCGTTCTCGCGCAGCCGCTGCAGATCCTCGCCCATCGTCGTCGCGAAGCCGTGGAACTCCTGCCCGAGCGTCATCGGCACGGCGTCCTGCAGCTGCGTGCGCCCCACCTTGAGCACGTCGCGGAACTCCACCGACTTGGCCAGGAACGACCGGCGCAGCAGGTCGAGCTCCTCGAGAAGGGCGACGTGCACGAACGAGACGGCGAGCTTGATGGCCGTGGGGTACACGTCGTTCGTGGACTGGCTGCGGTTGGTGTGGTCGTTCGGCGAGAGCCAGGCGTAGTCGCCCTTCTCGCGCCCCGCCAGCTCCAGGGCGATGTTCGTGATGACCTCGTTGGCGTTCATGTTCGTCGAGGTGCCGGCCCCGCCCTGGATCACCCCCACGCGGAACTGATCGTGGAACTCGCCGTCGATCACGCGCTGCGCGGCGCGGTCGATGAGATCGGCGCGTTCGGCGTCGAGCACCCCGATGTCGCGGTTCGCCCGCGCGGCCGCCTGCTTCACCATCGCCAGGGCGACGATCAGCTCCGGATACACCGAGATGGGGCGGCGCGAGATGTCGAAGTTGTCCATCGCGCGGGCGGTGTGGATGCCCCAGTAGGCGTCGGCCGGGACCTCGAGGGAGCCCAGGGAGTCGGTTTCGGTGCGCGTCTGTGCTGCCACACGGCGAGCCTATCCGCGCAGCCCGGGAACTCCGTGAGCGCCGGCGCGGCGGGCGATCAGCCCCGCGGCGGCTTGCGCGAGAAGCGCTCCAGTCGCTCCTGCGGGGTGAGCGCGGCCATGCGCTCGTACCACTCGGGCGTGAAGTAGTCGCCGGACTCGGCCGCCGCCACCGGCACGACCGTGTGGGTCACGACGTCGTCGTACACGTGCACGAGGTGGAACGACTGCCCGGCGTCCATGCCGTTCACGCGCCGGCCGGCGCGGGCGACGTCCATCGTGTAGCACGTGGCCGCCGCGACGCTCACGGGAACACCGGCGAACGTGCCGCTCATGGAGTAGTGCAGGTGCCCGGCCAGGATGCCCCGCACATCCGTGCCGCGGATGACGTCGGCGAGGGCGTCCTGCTCGCGCAGCTCGAGGATGTCGAACAGCGGCACGTGGCTGGGCAGCGGCGGGTGGTGCAGGGCGAGGATCGTCCCGAGCGGCGCCGGCGTCGCGAGCTCGTCGCGCAGCCACTCGAGCTGCGCCGCGTCGACCTCGCCGTGGTGCCAGCCCGGCACCGTGGAGTCGAGCGCGATGAGCCGCAGGCCGCCGAGGTCCCACACGCCGGTCACGGGCTCCTCGGTGGGCTCGAGCCCCAGCAGGTCGCGGCGCAACTCGGGCCGCTCGTCGTGGTTGCCCGCGACCCACACGACGGGCGCGCCCATCCGCTCGGCCACCGGCTCGACGATGCCGCGCAGCCGCGCGTACGCGTCGGGCTCGCCGAGGTCGGTGAGATCCCCGGTGAACACGAGCGCGTCGGGCCGCTGCTCGAGCTGCTCGACGCGGGCCAGGGTCTCGCGCAGGTGCTCCTCGACGGCGTAGCGGCCGCCGAGCGCCGCTCCCCCGGCGAGCAGATGCGTGTCGCTGAGGTGGACGATGGTGCGCATCGCGGGAGCGTGCCGGCCGAACTGCATGGGGGCATCGTAGACCGGGCGGATGACACCGCCGGAAAGAACACCAACTACCGTGGATCGGGTGACCTCCGAAGCCGTCCCCGTGCCCGTCCCGTCCGCCCCGATCGCGCCGAAGCGCCCCGTCGCCCGCACGCACCACGGCGACACGTTCGAGGATCCGTGGGAGTGGCTGCGCGCCAAGGACGACGCCGAGGTGATCGCGCTGCTCGAGGCCGAGAACGCCCATGCCGATGCCGCCCTCGCGCGGCTCGAGCCGTTGCGCGAGCGGCTCTTCCAGGAGATCAAGGGACGCGTGCGCGAGACCGACCTGAGCGTGCCGAGCCGCCGGGGCGAGTGGTGGTACTACGGCCGCACCGTGGAGGGCAAGCAGTACGGCATCCAGTGCCGCGCGCCGATCGCCTCGCCGGACGACTGGACGCCGCCCGTCCTCTCCCCCGACGTGGACGTGCCGGGCGAGCAGGTGCTGCTCGACTCGAACGTCGAGGCCGAGGGCCACTCCTTCTTCTCGCTCGGATCGTTCGACGTGACGAACGACGGCACGCGCATGCTGTGGGCCGTCGACGTGACCGGCGACGAGCGCTACACGATCCGCGTGCGCGACCTCGTGACGGGCGAGACGCTGCCCGACGTCATCGAGGGCGCCTTCGGCGGCGCGCACTTCCTGCCCGACGGCCGGCACCTCATCTACACGACGGTCGACGACGCGTGGCGCCCGAACCGGGTGTGGCTGCACCGCGTGGGCGAGCCGGACGGCAGCGGCGACATCGAGCTGTACGGCGACGACGACGAGCGGTTCTGGGTGGGCGCGGGCGTGACGCGCAGCGAGCGCTTCCTGCTCGTGGAGTCGGGATCGAGCATCACGAGCGAGGTGTCGATCCTCGACGCCGCCGACCCCACCGCCGGCGCGCGCGTCGTGTGGCCGCGCCGCGAGGGCGTCGAGTACGGCGTGGACCACGCGGTGGTCGACGACCAGGACTGGCTCTACATCCTGCACAACGACGGCGCCCTCGACTTCGAGCTCGTGCGCGCGCCGCTGTCCGACCCCACCGACACCGAGGTGGTGCTGGCCCACGAGCCGGGCCGTCGCCTGCTCGACATCGACTGCTTCCGCGACTTCGCCGTCGTGGAGTACCGGCGCGAGGGGCTGCCGCGCGTCGCGCTGCTCGACTACCCCACGGGCGTGCTCACCGAGCTGGAGTTCGCCGATCCGCTCTACGCCGTGGGCGCCTCGGGCAACGCCGAGTGGGCGCCGCCCGTGATCCGCCTGGGCTACGGATCGTTCACGACGCCGGGCACGGTGTACGAGTACGAGGTCGCCACGGGCGAGCTGCACCTGCGCAAGCAGGCCGAGGTGCTGGGCGGCTACGATCCGTCCGACTACGATCAGGCCCGCCTGTGGGTGCCCGCGGCCGACGGCACGCGCATCCCCGTCTCGCTCGTGTGGAAGCGCTCCTTCGGCGAGCCGGGTGCGGCGCCGCGCCCCGTGCACCTGTACGGCTACGGCTCGTACGAGCACTCGATCGACCCCGGCTTCTCAGTGGCGCGGCTGAGCGAGCTCGACCGCGGCGTGCTCTTCGCCGTCGCCCATGTGCGCGGCGGCGGCGAGCTGGGCCGCCAGTGGTACGAGGACGGCAAGCTGCGCGCCAAGCGCAACACCTTCACCGACTTCGTCGACGTGGCCCGCCACCTCGCCGACAACGGCTACACGTCGCCCGACCGGATCGTGGCGGAGGGCGGATCGGCGGGCGGCCTGCTCATGGGCGCGGTGGCGAACCTCGCCCCCGACGCGTTCGCGGGCATCCTCGCCGACGTGCCGTTCGTCGACGCGCTGACGACGATCCTCGATCCCTCGCTGCCGCTCACGGTGATCGAGTGGGACGAGTGGGGCGACCCGCTGCACGACCCCGAGGTCTACGCGTACATGAAGTCGTACACGCCCTACGAGAACGTGCGCGAGGGTGTGACGTACCCGCGCATCCTCGCGATGACGAGCCTCAACGACACCCGCGTGCTGTACGTGGAGCCGGCCAAGTGGGTGCAGCGCCTGCGCGAGGCGGGCGCCGACGTGCTCCTGAAGTGCGAGATGGTCGCCGGGCACGGCGGCGTGAGCGGCCGCTACAACTCGTGGCGCGAGCGCGCCTTCCAGCTCGCCTGGATGCTCGACGTGCTGGGGCTCGCCGACTGAGCGCCGGTCACTGCCTGTAGCTCGCGAGGAAGTTGCCCAGGCGCTCGATCGCCTCGGCGAGCACGCGGGGCTCGGGCAGCGTGACGACGCGCAGGTGGTCGGTGGTGTGCCAGTTGAACCCCGTGCCCTCGACGAGCAGGATGTGCTCGCGCACGAGCAGGTCGTAGACGAGCTTCTTGTCGTCGTGGATCTCGTGCACCTCGGGGTCGAGGCGGGGGAAGGCGTACAGCGCGCCGCGCGGCTTCACGCACGAGACGCCCGGAATGGCGTTCAGGCCCTCCCAGGCCACGTCGCGCTGCTCGTGCAGGCGCCCGTCCGGCGCGATGAGGGCGTCGATCGACTGCACCCCGGTGAGCGCCGCGAGCACGGCGTGCTGGGCGGGCACGTTCGCGCACAGCCGCGTGGAGGCGAGCAGCTGGATGCCCTCGAGGAACCCGGCCGCGTGCTTCTTGGGCCCCGTGATCACGACCCAGCCGGAGCGGTAGCCGGCCACGCGGTACGTCTTCGACAGGCCGTTGAACGTCAGGCACAGCAGGTCGGGCGCCACCGAGGCGGTGGGGATGTGCTCGGCCTCGTCGAACAGGATGCGGTCGTAGATCTCGTCCGACAGCAGCAGCAGCGAGTGCTCGCGCGCGATCTGGGCGATCCCCTCCAGCAGCTCGCGACTGTACACGGCGCCGGTCGGGTTGTTCGGGTTGATGACGACGAGGGCCTTCGTCTGCGGCGTGATCTTGGCGCGGATGTCGTCGAGGTCCGGCTGCCAGCCGTTCTCCTCGTCGCACAGGTAGTGCACGGGCGTGCCGCCCGACAGGCTCGTCATGGCCGTCCACAGCGGGTAGTCCGGCGCGGGGATCAGCACCTCGTCGCCCTGGTCGAGCAGCGCCTGCATGGTCATGGTGATGAGCTCGGACACGCCGTTGCCGAGGTACACGTCGTCCACGTCGAACGCGGGGAATCCCGCCACGTTCTCGTAGCGGCTCACGATGGCGCGGCGCGCCTCGACGATGCCGCGGCTGTCGCTGTAGCCGTGCGCGTTCGGGACGGCGCGGATCATGTCGCGCACGATCTGATGCGGCGCCTCGAAGCCGAAGATCGCCGGGTTGCCCGTGTTCAGCTTGAGGATCGTGTGGCCCTCGGCCTCGAGCCGCGCCGCCTCCGCCAGTGCCGCGCCCCGGATCTCGTACAGGACGTTCTTCAGCTTGGAGGACTGGTCGAGGGGGCGAAGGCTCATCGCATCAGGATACGCGCGCGGTCGGCCCGGTCCCCGCGACGGGACCGGGCCGATCCGCACCCCGTGGACCGCTCGGGGAGCCGGCGCCCCGGCTACTTCTTGCGGCCGGCGCGGCGCGCGGCGCGGTTGCCCGCGGGCTGCTGCGCGGCCTGGTCGGCCGCCTGGCCGAACGCGCTCTGCGGGGCGGCCTTCGCGGTGGCCGCCGTGCGGGGCGTCTTGGCCTTGGGCGCGGTCTGCACCTGGCCGCGGTCGTTGCGCACCTCGATGTCGCCGTCCTCGCTGGGTGCCGAGTACTCGAGCTGCTGCGGCCCGTGCTCCTCCGACAGGCCCTTCGCCTCGACCTCGGCCTGCTCGCCGTCGCCCGCGCGGCGCACCTCGACCTCGAGGTTGAAGAGGTAGCCGATCGACTCCTCCTTGATCTGGCCCATCATCGATTGGAACATCGTGTAGCCCTCGCGCTGGTACTCGATGAGCGGGTCGCGCTGGGCCATGGCCCGCAGGCCGATGCCGTCCTTGAGGTAGTCCATCTCGTAGAGGTGGTCGCGCCAGCGGCGGTCGAGCACCTGCAGCACGACGCGGCGCTCGAGCTCGCGCATCGCGGCCTCGCCGAGCTGCTCCTCGCGCTTGGCGTAGGCGATCCGCGCGTCGCTGATGAGCTCGCGCTTGAGCCCCTCGGCGGTGATGCCGCCCTTGCGCCCCGCGGCCTCCGCCACGACCTCCTCGATCGTGACACCCACGGGGTACATCGTCTTCAGCTCGGCCCACAGGGCGTCGAAGTCCCAGCTCTCGCTGTGCCCGCCCGCCGTGTGCTCGTCCACCACCGACGTGATGGCGTCCTCGAGGAAGTGCTGCACCCGGTCCTTGATGTCGTCGCCCTCGAGGATCCGCCGGCGGTCGCGGTAGATCGCCTCGCGCTGGCGGTTGAGCACGTCGTCGTACTTGAGCACGTTCTTGCGCGACTCGGCGTTGCGCGACTCGATCTGCGACTGGGCGCTCTTGATGAGCCGGCCCACGATCTTCCAGTCGATCGCGACGTCCTCGTCCACGCCGCGCGCCAGCAGCGCGTCGGTGGAGCCGCGCCCGAAGCGGCGCATCAGGTCGTCCTGCAGCGACAGGTAGAAGCGGCTCTCGCCCGGGTCTCCCTGGCGGCCGGAGCGACCGCGGAGCTGGTTGTCGATGCGGCGCGACTCGTGGCGCTCGGTGCCGAGCACGTACAGGCCGCCCGCCTCGCGGACCTTGGCGGCCTCCTCCTCGACCTCGGCCTTGGTCTCGGCGAAGACGGCGTCCCACTCCGCCTCGTACTCCTCCGGGGTCTCCTTCGGGTCGAGGCCCTTCTCCTTCATCCGCTGCACGGCGAGGAACTCGGCGTTGCCGCCGAGCATGATGTCGGTGCCGCGGCCGGCCATGTTCGTCGCGACGGTGACGGCGCCCAGGCGACCGGCGCGCGCGACGATCTCGGCCTCGCGCGCGTGGTTCTTCGCGTTCAGCACCTCGTGGCGGATGCCCTTCTTGGCGAGCAGGCGCGAGAGGTACTCGCTCTTCTCGACGCTCACCGTGCCCACGAGCACGGGCTGACCCTTCTCGTGCCGCTCGACGATGTCGTCGACGACCTGGGCGAACTTGCCCTGCTCGGTCGCGTAGACGAGATCCGACTGATCCTTGCGGACCATCGGGCGGTTCGTCGGGATCGGGACGACGCCGAGCTGGTAGGTCGACATGAACTCGGCGGCCTCGGTCTCGGCCGTGCCCGTCATGCCCGAGAGCTTCTCGTACAGGCGGAAGTAGTTCTGCAGCGTGACGGTGGCGAGCGTCTGGTTCTCGGCCTTGACCGGCACGCCCTCCTTGGCCTCGATGGCCTGGTGGATGCCCTCGTTGTAGCGGCGGCCCACGAGGATGCGGCCCGTGTGCTCGTCGACGATCATGACCTCGTCGTTCATGACGACGTAGTCCTGGTCTCGCTTGAACAGCGCGAGCGCCTTGATCGAGTTGTTCAGGAACGAGATGAGCGGGGTGTTCGCCGACTCGTAGAGGTTGTCGATGCCGAGGTAGTCCTCGACCTTCTCGATGCCCGCCTCCAGCACGCCGACGGTGCGCTTCTTCTCGTCGACCTCGTAGTCGACGCCCTCCTCGAGCGTGCGCGCGATCTTGGCGAACTCCGTGAACCAGCGGTTCGCGTCGCCCTGCGCGGGGCCCGAGATGATGAGCGGCGTGCGGGCCTCGTCGATGAGGATCGAGTCCACCTCGTCGACGATCGCGAAGAAGTGGCCGCGCTGGACGATGTCCTCCTTGCGCCAGGCCATGTTGTCGCGCAGGTAGTCGAAGCCGAACTCGTTGTTCGTGCCGTACGTGATGTCGGCGGCGTACTGCTCGCGGCGCTCGGCGGGCTTCTGGCCCGACACGATGATGCCCGTGGTCATGCCGAGGGCGCGGAACACGCGGCCCATGAGCTCGGCCTGGTACGACGCGAGGTAGTCGTTCACGGTGATGACGTGGACGCCCTTGCCCGCGATGGCGTTGAGGTACGCGGGCAGCGTGGCGACGAGCGTCTTGCCCTCACCGGTCTTCATCTCGGCGATGTTGCCCAGATGCAGGGCCGCGCCGCCCATGACCTGCACGTCGTAGGGACGCATGCCGAGCGTGCGCTTGGCGGCCTCGCGCACGGCCGCGAAGGCCTCGGGCATCAGCTGGTCGAGCGTCTCGCCGGCCTCGTAGCGCGCCCGCAGCTCGACCGTCTCGTTCCGCAGCTCGTCGTCGGTGAGGGACTCGTAGTCCTCCTCGAGGGCGCCGACGGCGCGCACGACCTGCTGCAGCCGCCTGCGCACGCGCCCTTCACCGGCGCGGAGCAGCTTCTCGAAGGGGTTCGCCACGTGACATCTCCTCGTAGATCGCAGCGCTCTGGTGCGCCGCCTCCCGCCCCATCCGGGAACGGGCATACACGGCCATGCTATCCGTCGTGACCCGGGGTCGCGTCAGTGGCTTCCCAGCCTGGCGGCGGTCCCCCATCATCAGGAAATATGCGCGCAACCTGGATCGTTTACGATCTGTACGTCCACCGTTCCCCTCCGCGTCACCGACGACGGATCGCGGGGACGGCACGCGGGCCGCGCAGGCGGCCCTCCCCGGCGCCCTCCGGCGCCGATGATCTGTCGACGACGGCCGCGGCCGTGAGGAGAATCCGAGGTGATCGATGACGTTTCTGGGCACTGAGCACACGCCGTTCGACGACGTGCGACGCGACCACACCATCCCCGACGCGCGCACGCGCGTGCTCACGGGGCTCCCGCACCTCGTCGAATCCGCGACGCCTCTCGAAGCCCAGACGTCCGATCTGCTCGCCCTCGCCGACATCCTGGAGGACGCCGGCCTCGCCCCGCTGCTGCTGCGCCGATCCAGCGGGCGGCCGGCACTCGCCGTGCCCGCCGCCGAGCGCCAGGCGGCGCTGACCGCGCTCTCCCGCGCGTCCGACGGCGAGCCGTGGGTCGCGCGCCGGCCGGGCGGGCGGCTCGTGCCGCTGCAGGGCGACGCCGCGCGCGCCTTCGGCCGGCACGACGTCGCCACGCTTTTCCGGCCCCGCATCGTCCCCGGCGAGCGCCCCGCGTCGGTGGCCGCGGCCGGCACGCTCCGCTACGGGCACGAGACGGGCATCCGCGTGGAGTTCTGGCACTTCGACGCCGGCCAGGTCACGGCGCCGCGGCCGAACGCGCTCACCCGCCGGCACATGGCCGCCGAGGACCTCGAGTTCGAGACGGTGGAGCAGCACGGCCGCTCGTGGCGCACGCTGCGGGGCATGTTCACGCCCCTCGCGCACGAGTTCACCGAGGACGTCGACATCGTCTTCTCGTGGGTGGACGGATCCTCCAGCGAGTTCCAGCGCAAGCGCGCCGAGCGCATGGGCGCCTACGTCGTGGGCGACGGCGACGACCACGCCGCCCGCTTCCGCCAGGTGGACGAGCTGCGCTACGCCCTGCGCAGCGTGCACATGTTCGCGCCGTGGATCCGCACGATCTGGATCGCGACCGACAGCCCCGCCCCGGCGTGGCTGAAGGACCACCCGAAGGTGCGGATCGTGCGCAGCGAGGAGTTCTTCGCCGACCCGAGCGTGCTGCCCACGCACAACTCGCACGCCGTCGAGGCGCAGCTGCACCGCATCCCCGGCATCGCGGAGCACTTCCTGTACTCCAACGACGACATGTTCTTCGGTCGCCCCGTGCGCCCCGAGCTGTTCTTCACCGCCTCCGGGCTGACGCAGTTCGTCGAGTGCGACGTGCGCATCGGCATCGGCCCCTCGCGCACGCACCGCAGCGGCCACGACAACGCCGCCAGGGTCAACCGGGAGGTGCTCGAGCGCCGCTTCGGCCGCGTCATCACGCGCGATCTGCAGCACTGCGCCACGCCCCACCGCCGCAGCGTGATGTTCGAGCTCGAGCGCGAGTTCCCCGAGGAGATCCGCCGCACGGCCGCCGCGCGCTTCCGCAGCGCGACCGACGTGTCGGTCACGAACTCGCTGTACCACTACTACGCGGCGTTCACGGGACGCGCGCTGCCGACCTCGGTGCCGCGCACGCGCTACATCCAGACCACGCAGGCCGCGGCACTGCCCCGGCTGGAGAAGCTGCTGGAGCGGCGCGATGCCGACATGTTCTGCCTCAACGACGGCAGCGTGCCCGAGATCCCCGAGGAGCTGCGCGAGCGCGTCGTGCGCGACACCCTCGAGGCGTACTTCCCCGTCAAGGCGCCCTGGGAGCGCTGAGCCGGCTCAGCCCAGACGGTGAGGGTCCGCGAGCCCGCGCTCGATCCGCGAGCCCGCGCCGGATCGGGGGCGGGTTCGGCGATCGAGTGCGGGTTCGGCGACTCAGCCCAGGACGGGAAGGGGCGCCGTCGGCGGGGCGATGCGGTCGGCGCGGGCGCGCGTGGAGTCGCGGATCACCACGCCGGCGGCCTCGAGGCGTCGGCGCGTCTCGTCGGCCGTCGTCACCTCGGCCGGCGGGGCGTCGCTGAACGGCACGACCGAGTGCACGATCGTCTCGTCGTACACGTGCACGAGGTTGTACGCCTGCGCGCCGTCGCGCGGCGCCATGCCGCCGTCGGCGACGGCGAGGTCCTGCGTGTAGCAGCTCGACGACGCGACGGAGACGGGGATGCCCGCGAACGTCGCGGTCGTCGAGAAGTGCACGTGGCCGGCGAGGATCGAGCGCACATCGGTGCCGCGCAGCACGTCGGCGAGCGCGCGCTGATCCCGCAGCTCCACGATCGTGGCCAGATCCAGCACGCACGGCACGGGCGGGTGGTGCATCGCGAGGATCGTGCCGTGCGGAGCGGGGATCGACAGCTCCAGCTGCAGCCAGTCCCGCTGCGCCTGCGACACTTCGCCGTGGTGCGCGCCGGGCACCGAGGTGTCGAGCACGATGAGGCGCAGGCCGTCGATGTCGTAGACCGCGTCGACGGGATCGGTGCCCGAGGCGCCCAGCAGCTCGCGCCGGAAGCCGTCGCGGTCGTCGTGGTTGCCCATCACCCACACGACCCGCGCGCCGAGCCGCTCGGCGGCGGGCTCCACGATCGCCCGCAGCTGCGCGTAGGCCTCGCGCTCGCCCAGGTCGACGAGGTCGCCCGTGAACACGATCGCGTCGGGGCGGGCGCCGGAGGCCTCGAGCTGGTCGAGGATCCGCCGCAGGTGCGCGGCGGCGTCGATGTCGAACACGCCGCCGTGCGCGCGCAGGTGCGTGTCGCTCAGGTGGACGAGCAGGTGACTCGGGCGGGAGTACTCGGCGGTGCGCGCCGACCCGGCTGTCTCAGCCATGGCCCCCAAGTTACCCGCGCCTGAGCGCGGCGGTGCCGACACCCCGCCGTCGTGGGTGAACATCCGGGGAACTCTGCATGGCGGTTCAGGCTCGCCGCTCACGCACGAGCGAGCGGGGCTTTCCAAGTATGCATATACTCGGCACATACATACCCGGAAATCCTTTGCGAACGGAGTGCCGATGTCGGTCCGCCAGAGCCTGCTCGCCATCCTCGATCAGGGCCCCTGCTACGGCTACCAGCTGCGGACGGAGTTCGACCGCCGCACGGGGTCGACCTGGCCGCTCAACGTGGGGCAGATCTACAACACGCTCGAGCGCCTCGAGCGCGACGGGCTCGTCGGCCGCGACGACGCCGACGACCAGGGGCACGTCTTCTGGCGGATCACCGACGCGGGCCGCGCCGAGGTCACCTCGTGGCTGGCCTCGCCCGTGGAGCGGGGCCAGGGCACGCGCGACGAGCTCGCGATCAAGCTGGCCCTGGCCGCCACGCTGCCCGGCGTCGACGTCGCCGAGGTCATCCAGACCCAGCGGCGCGCGACGCTGTCGCAGCTGCAGACGCTGCAGCGCGCGAAGTACGCGGGCGCCTCGCCGGACGGCCCGGAGGAGCTGGCGTGGTCGCTCGTCGTGGATTCCATGATCTTCGCCGCGCAGGCGGAGGTGCAGTGGCTCGACCACACGGAGCAGCGCCTGCGGGCCCACCCGCAGCGCGCCCTCGACCTGGAGCTGTCCACCGAGCGCCCCAAGCGCGGCCGCCCCGCGAAGGCCGTGCGCGCATGAGCGCGGACCATCGCGCGATGGGTGCGGGACGGCGGGTCCACGCGCCGCAGTCGCGGAACGCCAGGCCGCACAGCGGCCGGAGATGAAGCGACCACCGCAACCCGACCGTAGGATCGACTCATGGCGGGTTTCTGGGGCAGGCGGAAGCGCGAGGCTGACGAGCAGCAGGCGGCCGAGGACGCGTCGCTCGCGCGCCGCGCGCAGGCGGCGCTTGTCGCGACGGACGAGCGGATCCGCTCGACCTCCGACGAGGTGGCGTTCGCGGCGGCGGAACTCGGCGACGGCCCGACGGCCGACATCCGCGCCGGGCTCGAGGCGGTGCGCACGCACATGGCCGAGGCGTTCCAGCTGCACCAGCTGAACCACGACGAGATCCCGGACACCCCCGAGGAGCTGCGCACGCGCAACGCGCGCATCATCCAGCTGTGCGAGTGGGCCGAGGACGTGCTCGACGAGCGCACCGAGAAGCTGAAGGCCGCCGTCGACAAGGTGCGCCAGGCCCCGCAGATCCTCGAGACCGTGCGCCGCGAGGCCGAGGAGCTGCGCGCCCGCATCCCCGGCACCCGCACGACGGTGGAACGACTGTCGGGCCGCTACAGCGCCGCGGCGCTTCACCGCGTCTCCGCCAACCCCGACGAGGCCGAGCAGCTGCTGGAGTTCGCCGTGCACTCCGCCGACGTCTCCGCGCGCCGCCGCGAGGCCCGCCGCACCGAGGAGGCGCTCGTCGCGCTCGAGACGGCGACGGAGGCCGTGCGCCGCGCCCGCACGATCATCGACGGCGTCGAGGACTTCGAGATCGAGGCGATGCGCGCGCAGTCCACGCTCGCCGACGTCGTGGCCGACTCGCGCTCCGACATCGTGGAGGCCCGCACGGCCCCGCAGACCCCCGAGGTCCTCCAGGCGATGGCGAACCTCGAGCGCGCGCTCGCGGCGCTGCCCGGACCCGGCACGCCGTCCGATCCCTTCGAGGACCTCGCGAAGCTGCGCGACGCGAACGCCGCGCTCGATGCCGCGGTGGCGAAGGCGCGCGAGCGCGCCGCCCGCCCGATCCCGTCCATCGAGCACGTGCGCCACGAGCTCGACTCGGCCGACCGCACGATCGGCGTGGCCAACAGCCTCATCTCGGGTCATCGCGGCTACATCGGCGCCGACGCCCGCACGCGCCTGGCGGAGGCGCAGCGGCTGCGCCTCGACGTCGACCGGATGATCCCCGACGAGGACACCCGCGAGCAGGCGCTGCTGCTGGCCCGCCGGGTGGGTCAGCTCGCGCAGGAGGCGCTGCAGCTGGCCCAGCGCGACATCGACCAGGACCGCCCGGACGACTGGGGCGGCTGGGGCGGACGCGGCGGCGGCCGCCGGGGTGGCTATGGCGGGGGCGGCGACCTCCTCGGCCCCGTGGTCGGCGGCCTCCTGCTCGGCGGCCTCATCGGCGACATCTTCGACTGAGCGAGCCGCCGCGCCGCGCGGGCCGCTCTCCTAGGCCGTGTTGATCAAGAGGTTCGGGTTGGTGATCGGCGAGTCTCGATGGTGTGACGCGTCAGGAGATCTCGGATGAGGTGTGGGCTGTTCTGGCGCCGCTGATGCCGGTGCCGGTCGGCAGGTCGCGGCCGTGGACGGATCATCGTCTCGCGGTCGAGGGCATGGCCTGGAAGTACCGCACGGGGGCGCCCTGGCGGGATGCCGGAGCGGTTCGGGAAGTGGAACTCGATCTACAAGCGGTTCGCGCGCTGGGCCGAGGACGGCACCTGGGAGAAGCTGCTCGCCGAGGTGCAGAAGCAGTCGGACGCGGCGGGCAAGCTCGACTGGGTGGTGTCGATCGACTCGACGATCGCGCGCGTGCACCAGCACGGCGCGACCCTCAGCCGCGACACAGGGGGCTGTGTCGAATCACAAGAATCCGCGGGAAGAGCCGCCTGATCACGGGATCGGCCGCTCCCGTGGCGGGTTGACGAGCAAGGTGCATCTCGTCTGCGACGGGCGTGGACGTCCGCTGAGCTGGGTGATCACCGGCGCGAACATCAACGACACCACGATGATGACCGCCACACTCGAGCAGATCCGCGTCCCTCGAGCTGTCGGCCGTCCGAGGCGGCGCCCGGATCGGGTGCTCGCCGACAAGGGCTACCCGTCGAAGAAGAACAGGGCGTGGCTGCGGGAGCGGAAGATCGCCGCGACGATCCCGGAACGCGACGACCAGATCGCGCACCGCCGCAGGAAACCTGGCCGGCCCATCGACTTCGGGGAAGCCCAGCAAGAGCGTACAAGGGACGCAACGTCGTCGAGCGCTGCTTCAACAAACTCAAGCAATGGCGCGGCATCGCGATGCGCTCAGACAAGACAGCCCGCTCCTACCGCGCCGCGATAGCCCTCGCCGCAACGCTGATCTGGATCAAGACCGACTTAATCCACACGGCCTAGTGCGGCGGCAGCTTCGCCATGCCGTGGCGTGCGGGCTCGTCCGGCTCCGCCGCGGTCTCGGGCGAGGCCTGCGATCCGCCCTCCGGAGCATCGCTGCCGGGATAGCTCGGCTCCTCGATCTCGTCGCCCTCGCGTTCCTCCTTCGGTGGCAGGTGGTCGAGCGGCTTCTTCGCGTCATCTCGATTGCTCATGCCGCCAGCCTGCGACATCGGCCCGTCGCCGCCGAGGGGCTTGCGCGGTACCGTCCCCCCTGTTCCACCCGGGCTTGCACTGGTCGCTTCATCTCCGCGGCTGCGCCGCTCCGTTCAGCAACCGAGGGGAACCGCCGGGTCACACCCATCGGTTGCTGAACGGAGGCCGCGAAGCGGCCGGAGATGAAGCGACCACCGCAACGCGACTCAGCGCTCCCGGCGCTCCCGCAGGTACAAGCGCACCGAGGGCACATTCCCCTCGATGAAGCGCCGCTTCTTCTCGTGACTCCAGCCTTGAATCCGCTTCTCCCACGCGAAGGCCTCCTCGACGCGCTCGAAGTGCTCGCTCCACGCGAGCCGGATCGGCAGCCGGTGCCGCGTGTACGCCGCTCCCAGTCCGTTCTCGTGCTGCCACAGGCGGCGGTCAAGGTCCCATGTGCTGCCGGTGTAGTACGTCCCATCCCGGCACTCGAGGATGTAGAGATACGGCATGCCGCGACCGTACGCAGGAGGCGGAGCTTGTCTGCACGGATCCACAGCAAAGGATGTCGCAGAGGGCGCGAACCCCGCTGTGAGCGAGCCGACGAACTTGCGGTGGTCGCTTCATCTCCGCGGCTCCGCCGCTCCGTTCAGCAACCGAGGGGAACCGCAGGCTTGCGGTGGTCGCTTCATCTCCGCGGCCTCCGGCCGCTCCGTTCAGCAACCGAGGGGTCACACCGCCCCGGTTGCTGAACGGAGGCCGCGCCAGCGGCCGGAGATGAAGCGACCACCGTGACTCGGGCGACGGGGCGGAGCCCCGGACGGGTGACCGGGTCAGTCAGCGCAAGCGTCCGGGGCTCCGGGTCCGCGTGCGTCGGGTCAGGACGCGAGGCGCTGCTCCTCCGGCGGCGCCTGCGTCGTGAGGGAGATGACGCCGTAGTCCCAGCCGCGGCGGCGGTAGACGACGCTGGGGTGATCGGTGCGCGCGTCGATGAACAGGAAGAAGTCGTGGCCGACCAGCTCCATGCGGTCCACGGCCTCCTCGACCGTCATCCACTCGGCCTCGAAGTGCTTCGTGCGGATGACCACCGGCGAGTAGTCCTGCTCGCTCTCCTCCTCGACGACGGGGATCTCGCCCGTCGTGACGGCGTGCAGCACGTCGGCGGGCACGGGCTCGACGTCGAGCCCCGCGAGGGATCCCGAGTTCTTCTCGAAGTGCGCGCCCTTCGGGCGGGCGCGGCCCGTGACCCTCTTGTCCTTGGCGCGGCGCACCTGCTCGACGAGCTTGTCGAGCGCCTGGTCGAGGGCGACGAACTTGTCGCCGTCGCGCGCCTCCGCCCTGGCCGTGGCTGTCTTGCCCGTGAGGGTGAGCTCGACCTTCTCCTCCTCGACCCGGCTGCGGTGCACGTCGTGGGTGATCTTGACGTCGAGGGTCAGCGCCCTCGGGGCGATGTTCGCGATGCGCTCGGACTTCTCCTCGACCACCGTCCGGAAGCGGTCGCTGATGCTCACGCCGACTCCCGAGATGTTGATGTCCATCTGAGCCTCCCTGTCCGGCCCGGCCCCTGGGCCGAGCCCCTCTCGAACGACTTCCCGTCGTCTGGTGCCCCCACGGTAGCCCCGGCCCGGCGCGATGTCACCACCCAGATCCGGCGCGTTTCATATGGATGCGCGGCTCCCCCGCTGTGCCGCGGCGAGCACCGCGGCACCCGCCACGGGGATGCCCGCCGCATTGAGTGCCCTCCGCGCCTCCATGAGTGTCGCGCCCGTCGTGACGACGTCGTCGACGAGCACGACCGGTGCGCCGCCCAGCGCGCGCACCCGCGCCCGCATCGCACCGGCCACGTTGCGGAGCCGATCGTCGCGGCCGAGCTCGCGCTGGTCGGCCACGCGGCGCGACCAGACCAGGGCGCGGACGACCGGCACGCCCACGCGCCGCGCGAGCAGCTCGGGCACGCGGTAGCCGCGCCGCCGGAAGGCGGCGCGCGAGGTCGGCGCGGGGACGGCGACGACCGGACCGGCGGCCGGCGCCGCCGCGACCAGCGCGGCCCGCATCGCCGGCGCGAGCGTCGTGGCCAGCCCCGTGCGGCCGCGCTCCTTGAGCGCTCCGATCACCCGCGCCACCGCCCCCTCGTAGACGAGCGCGGCGTGCACCGGGGTGCCGTCGGCCAGCACCGTGCGGGCGACCGCCGGCGACAGCTCGACGCGGCACGCACCGCACAGCGCGACGCCGGGCGCCTCGCACCCCGCGCACCACACCGGGATCACGAGGGCGGCGGCCTCGTCGAGCGCGGATCGGACGGCGGGTGGGAGCGGCATGCCGCCAGCGTGCCCGACCGCGCGGCGGCGACGGCCCCGTTCCGGGGGGATCGTGGATGACCCGCGCGCCCGCGGCGGCTGTGAGCGAGCGCGGCGGTCACTCGGACCGCGGCGTCCCCACATCGGTCGCCAGCACCGCGATGCCGTCGGCGACCTTGACCCACGCCGAGCCGCGGCGCACGTGCAGCCCGCCGGTGCTGTCGATCAGCCGCATCGACGAGTCCTGGGTGCCCGCGGCGATCCCGATGGCGTCGGCGGGGGCAGACATGCGGGTGCCGGGGCCGCCGATCCGCTGCTCGAGGATCTCGATCTCGGTGCCGTCGCGCGCCACCACGCCGATGCTCGAGTCGTCGAGCCACTCCACGTCGATGCCGGGGCCGTCGAGGGCCGCGAGCACCGTCGCGGTGCCGACGCCGGTCGGCACGCCGTCGCCGTCGCGCGCCACGGGCGCCACCACCGCCCATGCCGCCCCTCCGGGCTCGGTCACGAGCGCCGCGAGGCGCGTGCCATCGCGCGACACCGCGATCGACTCGACCGTGGCGATCGCCAGTTCCTCGCTCTGCGGGATCGCCGTCTGCAGCACCGCGGTGCCGTCGGGACCGATCGCGGTGAGCTGGTCGGGGTCGTGGTCGGGCAGCGTCCACGTGTAGCCGTCGGGGTCGAGCGCGGGCTCCAGCAGGTCTTCGCGGTCGTCGAGCAGCAGCACGGAGCCGTCGGACCCCACCCGCACGACGGCGCCGTTGGTCCCGAGCAGGATCGCAGACTCCCGATCCGGGGCCACGCTGATCGTCTCCGGCGCGGGCGCCGCCGACGACCGAACGGCCTCCGAGAGCCCGTCGATGCCCCTGATCTCCCCGTTCTCGAGGAAGCCGAAGGCGTCGTCGTATGCCTCTCCCCCGAGCACGAGGGCGCGCGAATCGGGCCCCGTCGGCAGCGGGTCGTACTCCTCGGCCGACAGCTCGATGCCGCCCACCCTCAGCCGCACGCCCTGGGCGCCGAGGCTCGAAAGCGTCGCGGTCGCCTGCGCCCGCATACGCGAGACGATGGATCCGTCGACGTCGGCGGCGATGCCGCGCAGCGCGATGTCGGCGACGCCCGAGTCGTCGAGCGCGATCACGGTGGCATCCGGCAGCTGCGCGCCCGACGGGAAGGCCGTCGTCACGGCGCCCTCGAGCGCGGCGCTGGGGCCGCGCAGCAGCTCGGCGACGAGCCGGGTGGGTCCCGTCGAGGCCTCGGGGAACCAGCGCACGTCGGGGACGAGGTACCGCTGGGCCGGGTCGTAGAACGTGAGGCTGAAGTCGCTGTAGACGTTCGGGAAGTAGTCGCGGTCGAGCACGATCCCCGCCGGCGCCTGCGCGATCCGCCACTCGCCGTCGTCGCGCTGCACGAGCTCGTACCGCAGCTCCTGCTCCGGCTCCGTGGCCGTGCGGTACACGCCGCGCGCGTCGACAGCGGCGACCTGGGAGATCTGCAGCGACACGATCCCGTCCGTCTCCAGCGCGCTCGCGTCGTACTCGCGGGCACTCGTCGCGTCGATCGCGACGTGCGATCCCGGCTCCCATTCGGCCGCGAAGTCCGGGGTGAGGAACTCCCTCGCCGTCGCCCAGTCGCCCGCGGGGCTCGTGGCCGCCTCCACGAAGCCCTGCACGATCTGCTCGGGGGTTGCCGCCGGCGCCGGCCCCTCCGGGTAGTAGAGGAAGTCGTGCTCGGGGACCTCGTCGGCCGAGAGACCGGGGTTCACCGGACCGCTCGTGGGCAGCCCCGAGCACCCGGCCAGCGCCACGGCGAGCGCGAGCAGCGCGGCCGCGATCCGTCCCCTGCGCCTCATCGCGCGTCCTCCCCGTCGTCGCCCGCGCCGTCGGTGCCGTGGAGCGGCCCCGCCTGGCGCGCGCTCGCCACGATCTGCTCCGGCGTGGCCTCCTGGTCGCGCGGCTCGACCGGCACGGGCGACGAGAGCAGCTCCGCACCCGGGGTGCGGGGCAGCGTGAGCACGAAGTTCGTGCCGCGACCGACGGCCGACCACACCTCGAGCATGCCGCCGTGCAGCTTCGCGTCGCCCAGCGCGATCGACAGCCCCAGCCCCGTGCCGCCGATCGTCCGCCGCCGCGACGGGTCGGCCCGCCAGAACCGATCGAAGACGCGCTGGCTGGCCTCGGGCGACATGCCCATCCCGTAGTCGCGCACCCCCACGGCCACCGCGTCCTCGTCGCTGTCGACGGTCACGACGATCGGGCGCCCCTCGCCGTGCTCGATGGCGTTGCCGATGAGGTTGCGCAGGATGCGGCGGATGCGACGCGGGTCCATGTCGACGGCCCCGTGCCCGCCGGGGGCGACGACGCGCAGCTCGGTGCCGTGCTGCTGCGCGAGCGGCCGCATCGACTCGACGACCTCCTCGGTCAGCTGCGCGAGCGACCGGGCCTCCAGCGCGAGCTCCACCGACCCGGCGTCGTACCGGCTGATCTCGAGCAGGTCGGTCAGCAGCTCCTCGAAGCGCGCCACCTGCTGGTGCAGGAGCTCGGCGGCCCTGGCGGTGGCGGGGTCGAAGGCGTCGCGCCGGTCGTTGAGCATGTCGGCCGCGAGCCGAATGGTGGTCAGCGGCGTGCGCAGCTCGTGCGAGACGTCGGAGACGAATCGCTGCTGCACGAGCGAGAGCTCCGCGAGCTCCCCGATCTGCCGCTCGATGCTGTCGGCCATCTGGTTGAACGAGCGCCCGAGCACGGCGATCTCGTCGTCGCCGCGCACGTCGATGCGCACCTTGAGGTCGCCGCCCGCGAGGCGACGGCTCGTGTCGGCCACCTCGACGATCGGCTCGGCGACCGAGCGCAGCACGAGCCACGTGACCAGGCCCATGATGAGCACGAGCACGATGCCCGCGATCCACAGCGTGCGCTGCACGAACAGGAGCGTCTCGGCCGACTCGCTCAGGTCGTAGCCGAAGTACACGCCGTACGCGCCGACGCCCGGCAGATTCAGCTGCTGCCCGACGACGAGGCCTGGCACCGCGCGGCCGCCCGCGTCGCGTAGCTCGACGGACTGCCACCACTGCCCGTCCGGCGAGGCGCCCACGCGCTCGCGCAGGCCGGCCGAGATCAGCTCGGAGGGCAGATCGCGCGCGCCCTGGTTCTGCGGCGCCACCTGCGACGGCGTGCTCTCCACCCGGAACCACGCCACGCTCGAGGTGCCCGACTGCTCCACCAGGGTCTGGCGCGCGCGGGTCATGAGGCCCTGCAGTGCCGAGCGCTCGCGCTCCACCTGGCCGGACGAGTCCAGCTGATCCTGCGCGGCGCTGATGGCGCGGCTCGCGTCCTGCAGCACCTGGTCGCGGCGCGACTCGAACAGGTCGGCCTGGATCTGCGCCGCCATCCACACGCAGGCGATCGTCACCGCGACCATCGTCGCCGCCACGGCGACCAGCGTCGTGCGGAAGCGCAGCGAGCTGCCCCACATCCGCCCGACGAGCGACGCCCACGCGCGCGGCCCCCTGATGACGCCGATCGCCGCGGTCGCCGCCGGACCGGTGAGAGGCGCGGACGCCGGCCCCGCGACCGGCTCGGCGCGGGGGGTCACGGGCATGGGATGGCCACCTGGGACCGCCCGCTCAGACGACGGCGCCGGCGCGGTATCCGACGCCGCGCACCGTCATCACGATCTTGGGGTCGTCCGGGTCGAGCTCCACCTTCGAGCGCAGCCGCTGCACGTGCACGTTCACCAGCCGCGTGTCGGCCTTGTAGTGGTAGCCCCACACCTGCTCGAGCAGCATCTCGCGCGAGAACACCTGGTTGGGCTTCGATGCGAGCGCGACGAGCAGCTCGAACTCGAGCGGCGTGAGCGAGATGAGCTCGTCGCCGCGCCGCACCTCGTGCGCCGCCACGTCGATCGTGAGGTCGCCGACGCGGAGGTTCTCGCTGGCCGCCTGGGCGACGGGGCGCAGGCGGGTGCGGATCCGCGCGACGAGCTCCTTGGGGTTGAACGGCTTGACGATGTAGTCGTCGGCGCCGGCCTCCAGGCCGTTGACGACATCGGAGGTGTCGGATCGCGCCGTGAGCATGATGATCGGCACGCCCGACTCGCGGCGGATCTCGCTGCAGATCTCGATCCCGTCCTTGCCGGGCAGCATCAGATCGAGCAGCACCAGATCGGGACGCTCGTCGCGCCACGCGTCGACCGCCAGGGCGCCGTCGGCGCAGAACGCGGTGTCGAATCCCTCGGTGCGCAGAACGATGCCGATCATCTCGGCCAGAGCGGTGTCGTCGTCGACCACGAGGATGCGGGCTGTCACCCGATCAGCGTATCCGAAGCCCCCGCGCGTTCGAGCCCTCTGCCGCCTCGCGAAGTGTGGAACGATGGGCATCGAATCTGGTCGACGGGGAGGGCGACATGAGCGGGACATCGACGTGGACGCCGGCCCCCAGGGGCGGTCTGATCCCGCTGCAGCCCCTGGGGTTCGGAACGATCCTGGGCAAGTCGTTCGCGGCGCTGCGCGGCAACCCCAAGGTGCTGCTGGGCTTCGCCATGGTCGTGCAGATCGTCTCCACCCTCGTCGGCCTCCTCCTCATCGGCGGCGTCTCGTTCCTGGCGTTCTCGCGGCTCGAGACCGCGGACTATGCGGACAGGGCGGCCATCAGCGCCGGCGCCACCCTCATCACGGTCGTCACGTCGCTGCTCGTCGCGGTCGGCCTGGGCGTCCTGGGCGTCATCGTGCAGGGTGTCGTGATCGGCGAGGTGTCGCACGCGGCCCTGGGTGAGCGCGCGACGCTGGGAATGATCTGGCGCCGCGTGAAGCCCGCCTTCTGGCGGCTGTTCGGGTACCAGCTGCTCGTCATGCTGGCGGTCGTCGCCGCCATCGTCATCGCGATCGCGGCGATCGCGGGCCTCGCCGTGTCCCTCGGCGACAGCGGCGTCGTCGTCGCGGTCCTGCTCCTCCTGCTCGCGTTCCTCGCGTCGCTGTTCCTGGCCGCGTGGATCTCGACGAAGCTGTACGTCACCCCGTCCGCCATCGTCCTCGAGGGCGCGGGCATCTTCCGGGCGATCGGCCGCTCCTGGGCGCTCACGAGCGGGAGGTTCTGGTCGACGTTCGGCGTGATGGTGCTGATCTCGCTCATCATGAGCACCGCGGCCTCCCTCGTCGGAATGCCGTTCTCGCTGCTGACATCCCTCCTCGTGCCCACACTGGCGCCCACCGGGGACGAGATCACCTCGGCGGTCGTCGCGTCGATCGTGAGCCTCGTGCTGGGGCAGATCGTGACCTTCCTCATCCAGTCCATCGCCGTCGTCGTGCAGGCGACCGCGTCGGCCCTCGTGTACCTCGATCTGCGCATGCGCAAGGAGGGGATCGACCTGCGGATGCAGCGTTATGTGGAGCGCCGCGACGCGGGCGATTCGATGATCGAGGACCCGTACGCGTACGACCCCCGCGCCGTCGCCCCCTCCCGCCCGTCCGCCCCGACCTACGCGCCCGGGGCGTACGGCCCGGCTCCCGGCTACCCCGCTCCCGGCTACCCCGCTCCCGGCGGCTACGCGGCTCCCGGCGGCTACGCGGCACCCGGCGGGTACCCGGCTCCGGGCGGCTACCCGGGTCAGCCCCAGCCGCAGCCCGCGTACGGCCAGCCCGTTCCGCCCTACGGGCAGCCGGCGCCCGCTTATGCCCCGGCGCCCGCTTACGCCCCGCCGCCCTCCGGCCCGCAGCCGTACGGGCAGCACCCGCCCGTGTACCCGCCCGCGCCGCAGGGCGCGACCCCGGCGCCGCCCTCCCCCGCGCCCCCGTACGGTCAGCAGCCCCCGCCGCCCGCGCCCGGCCAGCACGCTCCTTTCACGCCGCCGTGGGGCGACGGCGCGCCGCCGCAGGGAGGACGCGCGTCGTCGTGAGCCCCCTGCAGATCCCCGTGACGCCCGGCCCGGACGAGGCGCGCGAATGGGCCGAGCGCGAGCTCGCCGACCGGGTGTACGACGCCGCGGAGCCGACGCTGATCGACCGGATTGCCCAGGCGATCGGCGAGTTCTTCGCGAACCTGTTGCGCGTGGGCGTCGGCGCCGAGTGGAGCCCCCTGCTGACCCTGGTGGTCATCGTCGTGATCGCGGCCGTGGTGGTGCTCGGGCTGCTCATCTGGGGGCGCCCCCGCTCCGCGCACCGCGCGCGGGCCGCCTCGTCCTCGGTGCTCTTCGGCGAGGACGAGACCCGCAGCGCGGCCGAGCTGCGCGCCTCCGCCGCCGAGCATGCGGCCGCCGGCCGCTGGGACCAGGCCGTGATCGAGCGCTACCGGGCGCTCGCGCGCGGCATGGAGGAGCGCGACGCGCTCCCGGGCACCACGGCGCAGGCGCTGGCCGCGAACGCCGCGCCGTTCTTCCCCGCGCAGGCACAGCGGCTGCATGACGGGGCCGTCGCCTTCGACGACGTGCGCTACCTGCGCCGCCGGGGCACCGCGCAGATGTACGAGGGCGTCGCGGCCGTCGACGACGAGATCGCGCGCACGCGCCCCGCGCGCCTCGCCGATCCGCTGGACGCGGAGCCGGTGCGCGCATGACGACGATCGAGGCGCCCGCGGATCCCACGTCGTCGCGCCGCCGCCGCGTGTGGGGGTGGGTGGCGCTCGTCGCGGCGATCGTGGTGATCGGCACCGCGCTCGCGTTCGTGACCGGACCGGAGTGGCGCCCCAAGGGCGCGCACGACCCCGAGAGCGCGGCCCCCACCGGCACGCTCGCCCTCGCTCGGATCCTCGAGGAGCAGGGCGTCGCGGTCGAGCTCGTCCAGTCCCGCGCCGCCGCGGAGAGCGCCCTCACCGGCGGCGAGACACTCGTGATCGGGCCCAGCTGGTACCTCGAGGACGGGGCGCTGCGGGACATCGCCGGGCGCGCCGCGCGGACGGTGCTCATCGAGCCGTCCGCGCGCGACCTCGAGATCTTCTTCGGCGAGTTCGAGTTCGCCGGGAACGCGCTCGAGCCGATCCCTCCGGCCTGCGAGCTGCCGGAGGCCGAGCGCGCCGGCGCGATCGCCCCCGGGCGCCTCTACCCGCGCGGCGACACGGACATCGCGTGCTATCCGGGCACCGCCGGCGGCTACGGGCTCCTCGCCTCCGACCTCGACGGCACCGAGCTCGTCGTGCTCGACGCGGGCACCGTCTTCGCGAACGAGCATCTCGCCGACGGCGGCAACGCGGCCCTCGCCCTGAACCTGCTCGGCGCGCACGAGGACGTCGTCTGGTACCTCCCGAGCGAGGCCGACATCGCGCCGGGCAACGCACCCGACACGCTCGGCTCGCTCACGCCGCCGTGGGTGACGCCCGTCATCATCCTGCTCGGTGCGACCGCGATCGCGGCGGCGGTCTGGCAGGGCAGGCGGTTCGGCCCGCTCGTGGCCGAGGATCTGCCCGTCACGGTGCGCGGCAGCGAGACGCTGGAGGGCCGCGCCCGGCTCTACCAGCACGCGCGCGATCCCCGGCACGCCGCCGACCTGCTGCGCCGCGGCGCGGCCGCACGCATGGCGCGGCGCGTCGGCCTGAACCGCCGCGCGCCCGTCGACGACGTCGCCGCCGCGGTGGCGGCGCGGCTCGGCACCCCGCCGGCGCACGTGTCCGAGATCCTGCACACCCAGCCCGCGACCGACGCGGAACTCGTCGCCTTCGGCGAGCGCCTGCGAGACCTGGAAACGGCCATCGATTCCGAGAGGAACCACCCATGACCGACGCATACCCTCCCGCCTCCGGCCCCGGGCCCGAGCGCGCCACGGTGATCCCGCCGCAGCCGGCCGGCCCCGTGCCCCCGCTGCCGGCCACTCCCCCGGCGACGAGCGGATCGGCCGCGCCGGGCGGATCGGGCGGTTCCGACCTGCGCCAGGCGGTCGCACGCGTGCGCGACGAGGTCGGCAAGGCGGTCGTCGGCCAGGAGGGCGCCGTCACGGGCCTGCTCATCGCGCTGCTCGCCCGCGGCCACGTGCTGCTCGAGGGCGTGCCCGGAGTCGCCAAGACGCTCATGGTTCGCACCTTCAGCCGCGCGCTCGGCCTCGACACCAAGCGCGTGCAGTTCACGCCCGACCTCATGCCGGGCGACGTCTCCGGATCGCTCATCTACGACGCGAAGACGGGCGAGTTCGAGTTCCGCGAGGGACCGGTGTTCACGAACATCCTGCTCGCCGACGAGATCAACCGCACGCCCCCGAAGACGCAGTCGGCGCTGCTGGAGGCGATGGAGGAGCGACAGGTCTCGTCGGACGGCGTCACGCGCGCGCTGCCCGAGCCGTTCCTCGTCTGCGCCACGCAGAACCCGATCGAACACGAGGGCACGTACACGCTGCCGGAGGCGCAGCTGGACCGCTTCCTCCTCAAGCTGATCATCGACGTGCCGCAGCGCGACGCCGAGGTCGCCGTGCTGCGCCGCCACGCCGACGGCTTCTCGCCGCGCCTGCTCGAGGAGATCCACGCCGTCGTCACGCCCGAGGAGATCCGCGCCGCGCAGGACGCCGCGGCCGGCGTCACGGCGACGGACGACGTGCTCGCGTACATCGTCGACCTCGCCAGGGCCACGCGCCAGAGCCCGTCGGTGCAGGTGGGCGCGAGCCCCCGCGCGGCGACGGCGCTGCTCGCGGCGGCGAAGGCGTGGGCCTGGCTGGGCGGCTACCCCGCCATCACGCCTGACCACGTGCAGGCCATGCTCGTGCCCGTGTGGCGCCACCGCATCCAGCTGCGCCCCGACGCCGAGATCGAGGGCGTCTCGGTCGACGCCGTGCTGAACTCCGTGCTGCAGCAGACGCGCGTCCCGATCTGATCCATGTACGTCTCCGGCCGCCTGCCGATCCTCGTCGCGCTCGGCATCGTCCCCGTCGTGCTGCTGAGCGCGACGGGGGCCTCACCGTGGCTGCTCGCGCTCGCCTGGCTCACGCTGTGCGCGGCGCTCGTGCTCGCCGACGTGCTGGCCGCTCCCGACGCGCGCGTGCTGCGGGTCTCGCGCGACGCGACCTCGCGCGTGTCGCTCGGCCAGCCCGCGACCACGCGCATCCGCTTCGCCAACCCGTCGAACCGGCGCATCCGCGGACTCGTGCGCGACGCCTGGCAGCCCACCGCCGGCGCGCCGGCCGAGCGCCTCCGGATCGACGTGCCGGCGGGCGAATCGCGCACCGCGAGCGTGCCGCTCCTCCCCCGCCGCCGCGGCGAGCTGCGCAGCGAGTTCGTCGTCGTCCGCACCCGCGGGCCGCTCGGCGTGGCCGGCCGGCAGCGGCGGATCAGCGCACCGGGTGCCGTCCGCGTGCTGCCGCCGTTCAAGGCGCGCCGGCACCTGCCGAGCCGCATCGCGCGGCTGCGCGAGCTCGACGGCTCCACGAGCGTGCAGGTGCGCGGCCAGGGCACCGAGTTCGACTCGCTGCGCGAATACGTGCGCGGCGACGACGTGCGCTCGATCGACTGGCGCGCGACCGCGCGCGCCGGCACGACCATGCTGCGCACGTGGCGCCCGGAGCGCGACCGCCACGTCGTCATCCTCATCGACACCGGCCGCACGGCCGCGACGCGCGTCGACGACGGCACGCGCCTGGAGGCGTCGTTCGAGGCGGCGCTGCTGCTCGCCGCGCTCGCGAACCGCGCGGGCGACCACGTGCACCTCGTGGCCTTCGACCGCGTCGTGCGCGCCCGGGTCACCGGCGTGGACGGGCCTGGTCTGCTGCCCGCGATGGTCGACGCGCTCGCGCCCGTGGAGGCGCAGCTGATCGACACCGACTGGGACGCCGCCTTCGCGCAGGTGCGCGCGCTGCACGCCAAACCCAACCTCTTCGTCATCCTCACCGCCCAGGAGTCGCCCGACGCGTCGCGCGGGTTCCTGGGCACGCTGCCGAGCACCGTGAAGGCGGGCACGGTCGTGCTCGTGGGCACGGCCACCGACGGCGGACTCGCCGAGCTGGCCCGCTCCCGCGGCGACGTCGACGCCTTGTACCACGCCGCCGCGGCCGAGGCGACGCTCGCGTCGGCGGCGCGCGTCACGGCCGCGATCGAGCGCGCGGGCGCCGAGGCCCTCGCCGACGACCCCGAGTCGCTGCCGCCGCGCGTGGCCGACCGCTACCTGGCGCTGAAGAAGGCCGGCCGGCTCTAGCCGTAATCCCTCATCGTTCTTTTTTGCGAATCATTCAAAACAGCTATACTCGAGGGGATGAACCCGACGGTCACGCCCCCCGACGCCGCGGATGCGCTCCGCGCCGCCGGCCTGCGCGTCACCGCGCAGCGCGTGGCCGTGCTCGACGCCCTCGCGTCGCGCCCGCACGCCGCGGTGGACGAGCTGCACGCGGCGGTGGGCGAGCGGATCCCCGGCATCGCACTGCAGACCGTGCACGGCATCGTCAACGACCTCACCGACGCACGCATCGCCCAGCGCGTGAGTCTGCCCGGCGCGCCCAGCGCGCTATACGAGCTGGACCGGAGCGACAACCACCACCATCTGCAGTGCGTGGTCTGCGGCAAGGTCGAGGACGTCCCGTGCGTCGTCGGCGAAGCCCCCTGCCTGCACCCCTCCCACGATCACGGCATGCGCGTCCTCGAGGCGAGCGTGACCTTCCGTGCCATCTGTCCCGAATGCGAAAGGAACGGCAATGGCTGACATCTCGTACACCACCACCCAGACCGGAACCCCGGTCGCGAGCGACCAGTACTCGCTCACCACCGGTCCCGACGGCGTCACCGCGCTGCACGACCGCTACCTCGTCGAGAAGCTGGCGTCGTTCAACCGCGAGCGCGTGCCGGAGCGCAACCCGCACGCCAAGGGCGGCGGCGCGTTCGGCACCTTCACCGTCACGGAGGACGTCTCGGCGTACACGCGCGCCGCGGTGTTCCAGCCCGGCGCCGAGTCGGAGGTGCTGCTGCGCTTCTCGTCGGTCGCCGGCGAGCAGGGATCGCCCGACACGTGGCGCGACGTGCGCGGCTTCGCGCTGCGCTTCTACACGACCGAGGGCAACCTCGACATCGTCGGCAACAACACGCCGGTCTTCTTCCTGCGCGACGCGATGAAGTTCCCCGACTTCATCCACTCGCAGAAGCGCACGGGCGCCTCGGGCCTGCGCAACGCCGACATGCAGTGGGACTTCTGGACCCTCTCCCCCGAGTCGGCCCACCAGGTCACCTACCTCATGGGCGACCGCGGTCTGTCGAAGTCGTGGCGTCACCTCAACGGCTACGGCTCGCACACCTACCAGTGGGTGAACGCCGCGGGCGAGCGCTTCTGGGTGCAGTACCACTTCATCTCGAAGCAGGGCGTCGAGCACATGTCGGCCGCCGACGCCGAGCGCATCGCGGGCGAGGACGCGGACTACTACCGCCGCGACCTCTTCAACGCGATCGAGGGCGGCGACTTCCCCGCGTGGGAGGTCAAGGTGCAGGTCATGCCCTACGAGGATGCGAAGACCTACCGCTTCAACCCGTTCGACATGACGAAGGTGTGGCCGCATGCCGACTACCCGCTCATCAAGGTCGGCGAGTTCACCCTCAACCGCAACCCGCAGAACTTCTTCGCCGAGATCGAGCAGGCCGCGTTCTCGCCGGGCAACCAGGTGCCGGGCACGGGCATCTCGCCCGACAAGATGCTCATGGCGCGCGTGTTCTCGTACCCCGACGCGCAGCGCTACCGCATCGGCACGAACTACAACCAGCTGCCGGTCAACCAGCCGCACGCCGCGCCCGCATTCAACTACATGCACCAGGGCAACATGGCCTACCACTTCAACGCGGCCGGCACGCCCGTGTACGCGCCGAACTCGTTCGGCGCCCCGCACGCCGAGCCCGAGCGCGCCGTCGAGGCGTCGTGGGAGTCGGACGGCGAGCTCGTGCGCAGCGCGTACTCGCTGCACAGCGAGGACGACGACTTCGGCCAGGCCCGCACGCTGTACAACGACGTCTTCGACGAGGGCGCGAAGGACCGCTTCCACGAGACGCTCGCCGGGCAGTACTCCGGCCTGACCGTCGACGTCGTCAAGGAGCGCTTCTTCTGGTACTGGGGCCAGGTGGACGAGAAGATCGTCGCCGGCATCAAGGCCAAGCTGGCCGCCCAGGACGCCTCGGCCGACCCGATCGGCTACGAGGCCGAGCCCGTCACGGCCTGAGGCTCCCGCTTCCGCCGAACCCGCCCTCGTTCGCCGAGCCCGCACCCCATCCGGGGCGGGTTCGGGGAACGGGGGCGGGTTCGCGCTGCTTGAGGGAGTGCACGTCGCCGAGGAGCAGGGCGAAGGCGATCCAGCCGATCCACATGCCCTCGTGTCTACCGCCCGCGGCGGACGGGCGCCAGCGCTCTTCTCGGCGCGGCTCTTGCCGTCGGCGCCTCGCCGCTGACACGATGCGAGCAGAGCCGTCCCGGCCTCCCCGAAGGAGACCCCATGTCCGATCCGAATCCGGAATCGCCGATCGAGCCCACGGAGTTGGCGCACACGCCCCCGCCGGCTCCCACGACCGTCGCGAAGCTCGTCGCCGAGGGCTTCGGCACGCTGCTGCTCGTGCTCGGCGGCGTGGGCACGGCGGTGTTCGCGTCGAACTTCTTCCTCGAGGGCGGCCCGACCGGCACCGTGTACGCGGCCGTCGCGCTCGCGTTCGGCCTCACGGTGGTCGTCGGCGCCTACGCCTTCGGCCCCATCTCCGGCGGCCACTTCAACCCCGCGGTGACCCTCGGCCTCGCCTCCGCCGGCCGCTTCCCGTGGCGCGACGTGATCGGGTACATCATCGCCCAGGTGATCGGCGGCGTCGTCGCCACGACGCTGCTCGTGCTCATCGGGCTGTTCGGGCCGGACGGCTGGCTCACCACGGCGCAGGAGGGCGGGTTCGCGAGCAACGGCTTCGACGAGAACTCGCCCGCCGGGTTCGGGATGATGGCGGCGATCATCGTCGAGCTCGTGCTGACGGCCCTGTTCGTGCTCGTCATCCTCGGCGTCACGCACCCCACCCGCGGCACGCCGCTCGCGGGGCTCGTCATCGGCCTCACGCTGGCGCTCATCCACTACATCTCGATCCCCGTCGACAACACGTCGGTGAACCCCGCGCGCTCCATCGCCGCGGCGATCTACGGCGGCGGCGACGCGCTCCTGCAGCTGTGGGTGTTCATCGTGTTCCCGATCGTGGGAGCGATGCTCGCGGGCTTCGCCTACAAGGCCCTGTTCGACGCCGAGCGGTGACGGCCGCGGGCGCGGGATCGGGCGCGCTCAGCCGGCGACGAGGCGCGGCGTGCCCGCCTCGTACTCCGTGAGGTCGCCCGTCTCGCCCGCCCGGGCGGCCCGGCGGCCGACCACGAGCATGTAGAAGAGGAACACCCCCAGCGCGAGCGTGCCGATCCCGATCTTGATCGCCCACGGCCAGTCCTGCCGGGTGACCCAGCCCTCCACGACGCCCGACAGGGCGAGCGAGAGCACGAGCCCGACCGCGACGGTCGCGAGCGCGCGCCCCTCCGAGGCGAGGGCGTCCATGCGGGTGCGCCGGCCCGGCGCCACCCACGACCAGAACATGTGCAGGCCCGCGGCGCACGCGACGAAGATGCTCGTCATCTCCAGCTGGCCGTGGGGAAGGATGTAGAGCACGAAGTCGGCGCCGCGGTCGTACGCGAACATGATCGCCGCCGAGGTGCCGAGCCCCACGGCGTTCTGCACGAACACGTACACGGGCCAGATGCCGGTGATGCCGAAGAGCACGCACTGCACCGCGATCCAGGCGTTGTTCGTCCACACGAGCGCGCCGAAGGCGACCTCGCTGTGCTCGCTGTAGTACGCGACGAAGTCCTCCTCGGCGTACTGCTCGAGCTGCCATTCCGTGCCGAGGGTCGCGACGAGGCGGGGATCCTGGGCGATCCACGCGCCGGTGAGCGCCACGATCCCGATGAACGCGAGCGTCACGACGAGCGCGGTCCAGCGCAGGCGGTACAGCGCCGCCGGCAGCTGCAGCAGGAAGAACCGCGGCAGCTGGCGCAGCACGTTGTCGGGGGCACCCGTGAGGCGCAGCCGGGCGCGCGACAGGATGGTGGAGACGTGGTCGCCCTGCGGCGTGCGACCGGCCGACGTCTTGATGTCGGCGAGATCGGCGGAGGCCGACTGATAGCGGGCGACGAACTCGTCCACCTCGGTGCCGCGCAGGCCGCGCGTGCGGGAGAGCTCATCGAGCCGGCGCCACTCCTCGCGGCGGGCGGCAGTGAGGGCGTCGAGGTCCACGTGCTTGACTATACGCATGTCGTCCGCATCGGCACGCCCGCACCTGCGTCCGCAGGTGGATCACGACGAGGTCCTCACCGGAGAGGCCGTCGCGCTCGACGTGCAGCCGATCGGGCTGCTGCTGCGCGCGGCGGGGGCCGCGATCGACATCGTCGCCTCCTTCCTGCTGCTGCTCGCGTGCTATCTGCTGCTCGGGGCGCTCGGCCAGGCCGGGCTCGTCGACGAGGTGACCGCGCGGATCGCGCCGATCGCGATGATGGTGGTGATCTTCGTGATCCTGCCCGCCTCGATCGAGACGCTCACGCGCGGGCGCAGCCTCGGCAAGCTCGCCGTCGGGGGCCGGATCGTGCGCAACGACGGCGGGGCCATCGGCTTCCGCCACGCGTTCATCCGGGCGCTGCTCGGCGTGCTCGAGGTGTACATGACGCTCGGATCGATCGCGCTCATCGTCGGCATCTTCACGCCGCGCGCCCAGCGCCTGGGCGACCTCGTCGCCGGCACCTACGCCGAGCGCACGCGCACGCCGTCGCTGCCGCCCGACGAGCGCCGGCTGCCGCCCGGCATGGAGGGCTGGGCCGCGACCGCCGACGTCGCGCGCGTGCCCGACCGCCTCGGCCGCCGCCTCACCCAGTTCGCCGCCGGCGCCGCGAAGATGGTGCCGGTCTCGCGCGCGCGGATCGCGGCGGAGCTCGCCGACGAGGTGAGCCCCTTCGTCGCGCCGATCCCGCCGGTCGACGCCGAGACGCTCATCCACGCCGTGGTCGCAGTGCGGCGCGAGCGCGAGCTGCGGGCGCTCACCCTGCAGGCCGAGCGCGTCGCGTCGCTGACCCGCTGATCCGTCGGCGGCGGCCCTGCCGTCGGCGCGACGCGCCTCAGACCAGCGTCGCGTGGCGGATGACGGTCCAGCCCTTCGGCACCGACATGCGCTCGGTGTGGATAGCGCACAGATCGTGCGCGTGCGGGTCGCGCGTCGCGCCCAGCGGGCCCAGCGCGGCCATCTGGTCGCCGTAGTCGTACGTCAGCGTCGTCACGGCCTCGCGGGCGCAGCCCACCTTCGAGCAGAGTCTTTCCATCGCGTTCGAGCGTACGCCGCGATCGGCGCGATCCCCGTGACCCACGCCGCGTAGGCTGGGGGCATGGCGATATGGGGTCGGATGCGCAAGCCCGTACCGCGCGGACGCGCACCTCGCCACGGGCGCCACGGCCGCGCGGGACGCAGCCAGCTCCTGCGCCCGCCGCTGCCCCAGATCGACACGCGCGCCGAGAGGTTCGACCTCACGGTCGGCTCGACCGTGGAGTATCTGCGCGGCACGTGGCCCGAGCTGCGCGACGTCGACTTCCTCATCGCCTGGATGCCGACCGGCGCCTCCGACGACGGCGTGCCGCGGTGGACGATCGACCGCGAGGCGCGGCGGATCACCCTCTACCGCGTGCCGATCGAGCGCTTCAGCCGGCTGCACCGCAACGACGACCTGCACCGTCGCATGATCGTGGAGGGCGCCGTGTTCCGCGCCGCGGGCGACTATCTCGACCGCGACCCGTGGGACCTGGGGCCGGATCGCTTCCGGTTCTAGGGATAGACGGTGACCGGCGCGGGAGACGCGGGGTCCGGCCACACCGGGACCGTCGCCAGCGCGGCCTCGCCGAGGTAGCCGACCGCGGCGTGGACCGACGCGCCGCCGGGATCGACGAGGTACACCCCGCCGTCGTCGAGCGGGAGCGACGCCGAGGACCCGCCGGGAACCGCGAGCTCGCGGGACCCGCCGGACGCGTCCGTGACGGTGACCGTCGCGTCCTCGCCGCTCGACACGTGCAGCCGGGCGCCGGGACCGGGCGGCACGGCGACGAGCGTCGCGTCGGCGAACGCGGGCGAGGGCGTCTGCCACGCGAAGTCGGTGTCGCGCCCGAAGCCCGTGGCCTGCCACACGGCCGAGACGAGCGGACCGTCGCCCGCCACCGTGACCTCGTAGCGCCCCGCCGGCAGCTCGCCGAGGTCGACGGCGACGGGCCGGTCGGCCTCGAGCGCCACGCTCACCGGCTCGACGGCGGCCTCGTCCTGCCCCTCGGCCGTCGCCGTGATCACGGCCGATCCGGCGCCCCGCGACATCACGCGCACGACGGCCGTCGACGCGCCCTCCGCCTCGGCGCCCGCCTCGGTCACGACGACGCCGGGGAACGACTGCCGCTCGTCCGCCGTGACGGAGCCCTGCCGATCCAGCCCGACGGGGTCGAGCGTGCGCACCAGGCTGGACTGGAGGGCGGCGCGCACGGGCGCGCCCGTGGCGGTCACCCGCACGACGGGGGCCGCCTCGCCGCCGGCGATGCCGGCGAGCGGAATCGCGCGCTGCGTGCCCGCGGGGATCGGCACCGCCTCGAAGCCCGGAGGCACCACGGGATCCATCGCGCCGTACACGGTGAGCTGCACGGTCGCGCTCGCCGCACCGGGGTTCGAGATCAGCAGGATGTCGGTCTGACCCACCGACGTGTCGCCGCCGACGACCCACGACTCGAGCTGCGGCGCGCGGCAGGCGGACGCCGCGAATCCCGCGAGGTCCTCCTCGTCGACGGCCGCCGAGGTGGCCGCCGCGATCCGCTCCACGGATCGGCCGTCGGGCGCCTGCGCGAACCGGAGCGGAGCGTCCTCGCCCGCGACGTCGGGATGGGCGAGCGGCTGGGACGACGGCTCCCCGCCCGAGGCGGTGCCCGCCGTGACGGACACGGGCTGCGCCGCGCCGATGGACGTCGCGGCCGACACGTCGCGACCGAGGGCCAGCACGGGCCCCTCGCACGCCAGAACCGTCTCGGACGGCGCGGGCGTGACCTCGAGCGACGCGGCCGAGCCGCCCAGGCTCGGCCACGGCGCAAAGGCCGCGGCGACGACGGCGAGCACCGCGACCGCGGAGACGCCGAACCCGGCGACGCCGCGCCCCCAGGCCCGGCGCATCCGTCGCGGCGGCGCCGGCTCGTCCACCACGCGCGCGGTGGGCGGCGCGGGTTCGATGGGATCGGGCTCGAGCGGCTCCGGCTGGCCGAACTCCGCCTGCGTGGCGTCCGGCACGAGGGGGTTGCGCGGTTCGTCGTTCACTTCGGCTCCGTCCGCCCGGCACGCGCGGTCTCGCGCTCGTCCTCGTAGCCCCCGCCGACGACGCGGGGCAGCGCCCGTGCCGCCCTGCGCGTGGCGCGCGTGGGCACCGCGAGCAGCAGGGCCACGATGAGCGCGGCGGCCTGCGCGGCGAGCGTCGACGCGGCCAGCGCCGCCTCGGCGGCCGACGCCTGCGGGCGCGGGGCGGGCTCCGCGTCGAGGCGCCAGAGCACGCCGCGCGGCGTCTCGCCCACCCGCACGAAGCCGGCGCGCTGGTCGATGGAGGCGATGGCGCCCAGGCGCACGGCCCGCAGGGCATCGTCGTCGCCCGCGCCGCCCAGCAGCACGAACCGCAGCCCCGCCGCCCCGAGCGCCTCGGTGGCCGCCGCGTCCGAGCTGGAGACGAGGTCGACGGCGATCTCGGCGAGGCGGCGATCGTCGTCCGACACGCGCACGTCGGTGCTCTCGAGCGTCGACTGCCCGCCGAGGGTCTCGCTCCCGCCCCACACGACCTTCGCGGCGAGCGATCCGTCGCCGCGCGGGGTGAGCACGAGGGTGCCGATGTCGCGCTGGCTGCTCGCCTGCGCGCCCACGTAGGCGGGCAGCGTGGAGGACGGCCCGCTCGCGACGCTCGCGGCGTCGCGGTGCACGGCCGTGAGCGCGGGGATCGCCAGCACGGCCACGCAGGCCGCGGCCAGCAGGCCGGCGCCGACCCGCAGCGGCCGCGCGGCGGGGGCGGTGTCGAGCGTGACGCCCACGGCGCCGAGCGCGCCGATCCACGCGAGGCTCAGCGCGGAGCCCGTCCACAGCGGCACGGGCTCGCCCGCCGCGTACGACACCTGCACGCCCGAGGCCGCGAAGGCGGTCGCGATGCCGAGGAGCGCGATCACGACGGTCGCGGTGCCGGCGCGCCAGCGCACCGTGAGGGGCGCGACGACGGCGAGCAGCCCGACGGGCGCCACGAGCAGCGGCACCCACCACACCGGCGCCCCCGGCATCAACGCGGCCCAGCCGCCCGGGTCGGCCCACGGGATCCCGGTGGCCAGCTGCCAGCGGGGCGCCTGAGCGGGCCCGGTCCACGGGGCGCCGGGATCGGCGAACGCGCCCCACGGCGTGCCGCGCACGACCTGGGCGGCGACCACCGGGGCGAACCACACGACCGACGGCACGACGATCCACGCCACCCTGGCGATCCCGCGGCGCGCGCGGAAGGCGATCGCGAGGACGAGCGCGAGCGCCCAGAGCACGACGAGCGCCGGGGCGAGCGACGGCGCGCACGCGAGCACGCCGAGCAGCAGCAGCGACGCCCCGCCGGCCGCGGCCCAGGACCGGTGCGCCGCCGCGGCGGTGAAGAGCAGCCACGGCAGCAGGAGGTGGAGGATGACGGCCGCGGGGCGACCGTCGACGAGCGCCGCGAGCAGCGGCGGCGCGAGGCCCCACAGCACCGCCACGACCGCGCGCACGCCCGGGCGGTCCGAGACGCGCGTGGCGGCGAACCAGCCGCCGAGCACGGCCAGCGGCAGCGTGAGCAGCCACAGCAGCAGCAGCGTGTACGACGGCGCGACCGGCCACAGCGAGCCGAGCAGCGCGACCACCGACGCGAACGGATCGGCCGGCGAGACCGTGTCGAGGCCGAGCGCGCGCATGCCGTACGCGGCCTCCTGCCACAGCCCGGCGAGCGTGTCGTGCAGCGGCAGCAGCGCGCCGCCGCCGATGCCGGGCCACGTGAGAAGCGAGGTGAACGCCGCGATGCTCACGACGAGGGCACCCAGCACGGTCCATGCTCCGCCGCCCGAGAAGAAGCCCAGTTCGCCGTAGGCGGCCCCGTCCGCTCCCGCGTCGTCGTACCGCTCCCGCAGCTGGGCCGTGGTCGCGCGCAGCGGCGCGATCTGCTCCCATCCGCCGCGGCGGATGTCCCGGATCCGGCGGCGGGACCGCGCGAGGGCGCCGAGGCGCACGAGCACCGTGAGGGCCGCACCCCACTCGGCAGGCACGCGCGCGGGCGTCTTGGCGACGAGCAGCACGAGCGTGCGCCACAGCGCGAGCGGCAGGAGCGAGAGCCAGTGCAGGGGCACGGCGAACGCCGGCGCGTAGGCGAGGCGGCGGTGCAGCTGCGCCGTCCGCACGGCGTACGCGCGCCGCACCGCGCCGCGCGGGGCGCCGGCCACCCCGCCGTCGACGACGAGCACGCGGGCGCGCGGAGCGAGGGCGACGCGACGGCCGGCCAGGCGGGCGCGCACCCCCATGTCGAGGCCCTCGTCCACGCCCGCCAGCGCGGGGTCGGGCAGCAGGTGCGCGCGCAGGTCGGCGCGCAGCAGCACGCCGCGCACGTCGGCGCCGAGCACGTCGTCGTCCACGTCGTGCTGGCCCTGGTCGTACTCGCCGTTCGCGAGCGGCACCGTGCGCCCGAACCGCGTCATGCTCACGCCGAGCGAGACGATGAGGTCGGGGTCGTCGGCGTCCACGAGCTTGGGCGCGGCGAGAGCGACGGACGGGGCGCGCTCGAGGGCGCCCGCGAGCGCCGCGAGCGCATCGGGCCGCGGCGTCGTGTCCTGGGCCAGCAACCACAGCGCGCGATCGGCGGGGGCACGCACCTGCGCGAGCGCGACGGCCGCGGCGAAGCCGGCCGATTCCGGAGCGTGGATGACGCCCTCGGCGCGCGAGCGGGCGATGACCGCGTCGATCTCGGGCGCGCGTCCGCACGTGACGATGGTGACGGCGTCGACCCTGTGGGTCTGCGCGCCCAGGGCCTCGAGGGTGCGGGTCAGCCGCTCCGCGGCGAGGGCGGCCGTGGGGGTCGCTCGCGCGACGACGATGGCGTGTACTGGGGCCGACATGACCTCGTCAGCCTAAGCGCGCGGCGCGACGGACCCGGGAGCCACGCGCGAGGGAGGAGGATCAGCTGGCGCGGCGCTTGAGCTTGCGGCGCTCGCGCTCGGAGAGCCCGCCCCAGATGCCGAAGCGCTCGTCGTTCTGCAGCGCGTACTCGAGGCATTCGGCGCGCACCTCGCAGGAGGTGCAGATGCGCTTGGCGTCGCGGGTGGATCCGCCCTTCTCCGGGAAGAACGCCTCGGGGTCGGTCTGCGCGCACAGCGCGTCGGACTGCCAGGCGAGGGCGTTGTCGTCGCCCGTCGGCTGACGCACCCCGGGGACGCCGAGATCGACGGGGTCGACGAACCAGTTGCCCGGAACCTCCGAACGATACTCAGCCATGTCCTGCCCCCTTTGACGCCGCCCCGCGGACGGATCCGATGCCGTTAATTACACCGGTGTCATTCGCGAAGGTCAAGTCGCGGATCGTAAACCCTGAACGTCGGATCGAGGGTTTTGCCGCCGCGACCGGCGTGTCCCCCGACACGCCGGACCCCGTCCACCCGGGTTGCGGTGGTCACTTGATCTCCGCGGCCGCCGGCCGCTCCCAGCAACCGATCGGGTGCGACCCCACGGTTGCTGAACGAAGTGAGCGCCAGCGAACGAAGATGAAGCGACCACAGCAAGTCCACGACGGTTGCGCTGGTCGCTTCATCTCCGCGCCTGCGGCGCTCCGTTCAGCAACCGATCCGGTTCACAGCCCCGGCTGGGCGAGGAACGCCTCGCCGTCGCCCGAGATGCGCAGCTCGCCGCCGTCCGGGGTGACGAACGCCGCCGCGCCGGGGCGCAGCTCGAGCTGCTCCTCGCCGCATGCGACGCGCACCTCCCCCGCCGTCGCCAGCACGATCGCCGGGCCCCGAGGCGTCACGGCCGCCGCGTCGCCGTCCGAGACCCGCGCGCGCAGCAGCGCGAAGTCCGGCACCGGCACGGGGAACTCCTCGAGGCCCGCGGCGACCGAGACCGGCCGCACGAGCTCGGTCGGCCCGGGTCGGGCATCGAGCACGCGCACGAGCTCGTCGACGTCGATGTGCTTCGGGGTGAGGCCGCCGCGCAGCACGTTGTCGCTGGCCGCCATGATCTCCACGCCCAGCCCCGACACGTAGGCGTGCAGCATGCCGGCGCGCAGGAACACGGCCTCGCCGTGGTGCAGCACGACGTAGTTCATGAGCAGCGCGACGATGACGCCCGGATCGGACGGATACGACGCGGCGATCCGGCGGGCGTTCCCCAGCGCGTCGGCGAACTCGTCCGATCGCGTCTCCGGCAGCGCGGCGATGATCGCGTCGACCGTGGGCTGCGCGTCGCCCGACAGCAGCCAGGCCAGCACGGCGGGCAGCGCGTCGTCGCCTGTGAGCCGCTCGAGGAGCGGATGGGCGGCGGGGCCGAGTGCCTCGAGCAGCCGGCGCGAGGCCGCCACCTCGCGCAACCCGCACAGCGCCTCGAAGCGGTCGCTGAGCGCCACGAGCATCTCGGGCTTGTGGTTGTCGTCGGCGTAGTTGCGCGGCGCCCCCTCGGGCAGGCCCCGCTCGCGCGCGAAGCCCTCCTGCGCCTGCTCCCTCGACGGATGCACCTGGATCGACAGCGGCGAGTCGGCGGCGAGGAGCTTCAGCAGGTAGGGCAGCGGCCCGGTGACACCGCGCGACGGCCCGTCCTGCGCGATCCAGCGATCCAGCGTGATGCCGCCGTCCAGCTCGGCGGGATCGGACGGGTGATCGCCGAACCATACCTCGGCCTCCGGCCCGGCGGACGGCTCGCGCCCCTCCAGCGCCGCGATCAGGGTGCGGGATCCCCACGCGTAGTCGCGCGGCTGGTTCGTCAGCGGCATCAGCACGCAGCCCAGGATAGGCCGAAGCCGCGCGGTACGCTGGGCAGACGATGGCCCAGATCACGCGTCACCCGGTCGCGCCGGCGCCCGCCGCGCCCCCGCGTGTCGCCACGGGCCGCATGGCGCTGCGGGCCTACGCGATCCTCGTCCTGTTCTCGGCGTTCGCGCACACCGCGTGGTGGAACCTGCTCGGCGGCTTCGGCTTCGTCGTGCTCGCGGTGCTCTCCGTGGCCACGCTGGCGATCTGGATCCCGCTCATCGCGCGCGCCGGGCGACGCCGCGATCCGGATGCGTCGCGCGTGCGGGTGCCCGCCCTCGAGTGGCGGCGGCTGCCGTGGGCGACGCTCGGCTACGTGCTGCTGGCCGGCCTGTCGCTGCTGTGGTCGCGCTGGCCCGCGGCCACCGCCCTGACGTGGGCGGGACTGCTCGCCACCACCGTGAACGGCCTGTTCCTGGCGCACGTGCTCACGTGGCGCGAGCTCACCTGCGCGCTCGAGGTGGCGCTGAAGTGGGTGCTCGGCCTGTCGCTGCTGTTCGAGCTGTGGGCGGCCCTCATTCACCGCGCGCCCCTGCTGCCGAACTTCTCGGACGCGCCGGCCGATCCGGATCCGCACTGGTACTGGACCCGCGGCGCGCTGTTCGACCCGGGCGAGCGCATCCAGGGGATCGTCGGCAACGCGAACGTGCTCGGCATCGTGTGCGTGCTCGCGCTCATCGTGTTCGCGGTGCGGCTCGCGATGGCGCCCCGGCGCCGAGCGCTGCTCGCGGCGTGGATCCTCCTGGCCGTGGTGCTCCTCGCGCGCTCCGGGTCGGCGACCGCGCTGGTCGCGGCCGCGGCGGTGGCGGTCGTGCTGCTCGCCGCGCTGCTGATGCGCCGGGCCACCACGCCCGGCGCCCGCTCTCGCCTGTACGCCGCGTTCACGGCGGCGGGCGTGGCGGCGGTCGTCGCGGTGGCACTGCTGTGGCAGCGCGTGCTCGGCGCGCTCGGGCGGGACTCGGGGCTCACGGGCCGCGACGACATCTGGGCGGCGGTGTGGGAGCGCGCGAGCGAGCGCCCCGTGCTGGGCAACGGCTTCTCGACCCCGTGGGTGCCGTGGGATCCGATGTTCGACGGCTGGATCATCGACCACGGCATCACCGTCTTCCACGCGCACGACATGTGGCTCGACGTCTTCCTGCAGCTGGGCGTCGTGGGGGTCGCCGTGATCGCCGTCGTGTTCGGCGCGGCGACGTGGCGCTCGTGGTTCTTCGCGGTGGACCGGCCGCGGTGGGACCTCGTCGCGGACCGGCCGTACTCGCCCCTCACGCTGCTCGCCCCCCTGACCATGGCGCTGCTGCTCACGCAGGGGCTCACCGAGTCCGGGCCGCTGATGCTCTGGGGGTGGCTGCTCGTCACGATGATCGCGTTCCGCATCAAGCTCGCCCCGGTCGTGGGCCATGGCGCGGCCGAGCGGGCGGACGAGCCGGGCGAGCGGGCGCGCTCGATCGCGGAGAGGCCGAGCCGGTGAGCGGCGTCGCGGCGGGCGGGGCGAGGCGCGCGTGATCCCCGTCGAGCTGCGGCGCATGATCCGGCGCGGGCTGCGCTCGGCCGAGATGGCGCGGGTGTTCGCCCTCGTGGCCTTCGGCACCGCATTCTCGAGCTTCGCGATCCAGCGCCTCTCCGGCCCGTGGACCCTCCGCGCCATGGTCGCGGGGCTGTGCATCCTGGGCCTGGCGATCCTCGTGGCGCGGCGGCGGGAGCTGTCGCTGCTGCACCTCGCGCCGACCATGCTCATGGCGTTCGTGCTGTGGGCCCTCGCCAGCGCGTTCTGGGCCGATGATGGCGGCGACACCCTGCGATCGTGGCTCTCGCTGCTCGCCTACGCCTTCCTGGCCGTCGTGATCGCCCACACGCGCGACACGCTCCAGACGGTGCGCGCGCTCGGCGACGTGCTGCGCGCGCTGCTGGCCGCGTCGCTGGCCGCCGAGATCCTGTCGGGCATCCTCATCGACATGCCGATCCCGGTCCTGCAGATCGCCGGCAACATCGCGGTGGGCGGCCCCGTGCAGGGGCTGTTCGGCACCCGCAACTACCTCGGCTTCGTCGCCGTGCTCGCGCTCGTCACGTTCCTCGTGGAGTGGCGCACGCAGTCGATCTCGCTCGGCCGCTCGGTCTTCTCGATCGCCCTGGCGGGCCTGCTCGCGGTGCTCTCGGCGTCGCCCACGGCGTTCGTGGTCGCCGTCGTGGCGGCCGCCGCCGTGTCGGCGCTCGCGCTCGTCCGCCGCGTCGACCCCGCGCGCCGCCAGGACGTGCAGCTCGGACTCGGCGTGGTGGTGGCCGTCGGCGCGCTCGCGGCCTACCTGCTGCGGTCGCGCATCGTCGACGTGGTGGGCGCCGCCACCGACTTCTCCAACCGATCGAGGGTGTGGCTCGAGCTGTTCGAGTGGATCCGGCGGCGATGGATCACGGGCTGGGGCTGGCACGGCGGCTGGTCGGACGACGTCTTCCCGTTCAACTCCATCAACTGGCAGCTGCGCGACCAGCACGCTTCGGCGCTGAACGCGTACCTCGACGTGGCGCTGCAGCTCGGCTGGGTGGGCGTCATCCTGTTCACCGGGATGTGCGCCGTGGCTCTCGTGCGGTCCTGGGCCACCGCGAGCGAGCGCCGCTCGAGCGTCTACGCGTGGACGCCCCTGCTGCTCGTCGTCATCCTGAGCGAGTCGATGTTCGAGAGCTTCGCCCTCGACGGCGCGGGCTGGCTGCTGCTCGCGCTGTGCCTCGTGCGCGCGGGGCAGGCCCGATCGTGGCGCACCCGGATCGGCGAGACGGCCCATCCCCCGACCAATCCGCTCGAGCTGCCGCACGAACCGCATCGCTGACGGGCGACCCGCGCCCTCACCGCGCCCTCAGGGGCCGATGGCTTAGGCTCGATGTCGCTCCCATCCGCCTCTCGTACGGAGACTTCCGCCTTGGTGCACGTACTGCAGAACGTGGTCTTTCCCCTCGACCGCGACCCCGACCTGCTGCCGCTGTATCTCGATGCCGACACCTGGTCGGTCATCGACGAGAAGCCCGTGCGCGTCTCGAACCGCGCCCATCTGAGCGACGTGCTGGGCCGGCACCGCCTGCGGATCCGGCCGGGGCGCCGCACGTCGTTCGCGGCGTATTTCAACGCGTTCCCCGCATCGTACTGGCAGCACTGGACATCGATCCGCTCCGTCCGCCTCACGGTGCGCACGAGCGGCGTGTGCACTGTGCTCGTGTACCGATCCAATGGAAGCGGGGCCACGCAGCGCGTCGATTTCGCGGAGGTGACGGGCGACGCAGAGACACACTTCGACCTGTCGCTGACGCAGTTCAGCGACGGCGGGTGGCTCTGGTTCGAGATCACCTCCGACGCCGACGATGTCGTCCTTGACGGTGCGGAGTGGACCACCGATCAGGAGCCCGTCCGCACCGGCAAGGCGTCGCTGGGGATCACGACCTTCAACAAGGCGGAGTACTGCATCGAGACGCTGCGAGCGCTGGGCCAGTCGCCCGACGCGCTCGAGGTGATCGACCGGATCTTCCTCGTCGACCAGGGCACCGATCGCGTCGACGCGCAGCCGGACTACCCCGAGGTCGCCGCGGCCCTCGGCGAGACGCTGCAGACGATCGCCCAGCCGAATCTCGGCGGATCGGGCGGCTTCGCCCGGTCGATGCACGAGACGCTGCAGCGCGACGAGAGCGACTTCGTCCAGCTGCTCGACGACGATGTGCTCGTCGAGCCCGAGTCGATCCGCCGCTCGGTGACATTCGGGCGGTACACGACCACGCCGATGCTCGTCGGCGGCCACATGTTCGACCTGCTGGATCGTCCCAAGCTGCACGCGTGGGCCGAGGTGGTCGATGAGCACCCGTTCATGTGGCGCAACCTGTTCCAGGAGGAGTTCCCTCACGACTTCCGCGAGGCCAACCTGCGGCAGAGCCCCACCCTGCACATGCGGATGGACGCCGACTACAACGGGTGGTGGATGTGCCTCATCCCCAAGGAGGTCATCCGGCGCGTGGGGCTGGCGCTTCCCGCCTTCATCAAGTGGGACGACGCCGAGTTCTGCCTGCGAGCACGGGAGGCGGGCTTCCCCACGGTATCGCTCCCCGGTGTGGCGCTGTGGCACGTGTCCTGGATGGGCAAGGACGACTCGATCGACTGGCAGGCGTACTTCCACGCGCGCAACCGCATCGTCGCCGGGCTGCTGCACTCGAACGTGCCCGAGGGCGGTACCCTGCTACGCCACAGCAGGCGGGTGGATCTGAAGCACCTCATGATGATGCAGTACTACCCCGTCGAGCTGCGTCTGCGCGCCCTGCGCGACGTGCTGAGCGGTCCCGAGCACATGTTCCGCAACCTCGCGACCGCCATGCCCGGCGCGCGGGCGCTGGCGACGGAGTTCCCCGAGACGGTCGTGCATCGCGATCCCGAGGTCGTGCTGCATTCTCGCAAGGGCCGGCAGGTGTTCAAGCGCATGCGCAAGGGCATCTTCGACAGCCCGACCGGCCTGCGCCTGCGCCTGTTCACGGCGACGACGCTCGTCTCGCATTGGCTCCACAAGCCGGATCCGCGCAACCTCGAGCTGCCGGAGGTCGAGTTCGGCAAGCACGACGCGCACTGGTGGCGCGTGCCGCTCTACGACAGCGCCCTGGTGAGCGCCGCGGATGGCTCGGGCAAGAACGTCTACACCCGCGACCGGGCGGCCTTCCGCCGCCAACTGCGTGAGTCGCTGCGATTGCATGCACAGCTGCGTCGCGAGTGGCCGAGGCTCGCGAAGCGCTACCGCGAAGCGTTGCCGCAGCTCGTCTCGCCCGACGCATGGGCGCCGGTTTTCGCAGCCCCCGAGGACAACGCATGAGCCCCGCATTCGACCCGGCGACCGCGACGATCGTCGTCGTCACCTACAACCGGTCCCACCTGCTCTCGCGCCTGCTCGACTCCATCGAGCGGATGGATCCGAAGCCCGGCCACGTCGTGATCGTCGACAACGCCTCGAGTGACGACACCTCCGAGGTCGTCGCGTCGTACGAGGATCGGGTGGGCACGCGGATCGTCTACCGCCGCCTCGAGGAGAACACCGGGGGGTCGGGCGGCTTCAGCGAGGGCATGCGGGTCGCCTACGAGCTCGGATCCGAGTGGATGTGGCTCATGGACGACGACGTGGAGGTCCTCCCGGAGGGCCTAGCGCGCATGGGCGCATGGACGCCGAAGTTCAAGAGCATCCAGGGGCGTCGCTACGACTACGACGGCAGCGAGTTCTACTGGCAGTACCGCGTCTCGGTGCCGCTCGGCATCCCGATCCCGTTCGCCCCCGCCGACTTCGACGCCTCTGGGTACCGCCCCATGAACTCCGGCTGCTTCGAGGGGATGTTCATCCACCGCAGCATCGTGCGGCAGATCGGCCTGCCCGACCCGCGCTTCTTCATCTACTGGGACGACACGATCTACGGCTGGCTGGCCTCGCGCGTGACCCGCAGCGCGATCGTGGACGAGTTCGTGCTGCAGCGCACGCGTGAGATCAAGCAGTGGGATATGGGCATCAGGCACTTCAATGCCTCGAGCGACATGTACCGGTACTACATCATGCGCAACCGCGGAATCATGAAGCACTACTACGCCGCGCACGGCAGGTACCACCCGTTCTACTTCGCCATCGGTACCGCCGCCACATTCGCGAAGGAGCTGCTGCGACTCGTCTTCGTGGAGCGCAAGGTGACGAAGAAGGGCTGGAGCAACCTGTGGCGCGGCATGCGCGACGGGATTGCCCTCGCGCGCGACAGGAGCTTCCGGATCATGCCGCCGCTGGAGGCGTAGTGCCTGACGCCGACGGACTTGATGTCGAGCGGTGGATCGAATCGCTGCATCGACGCCTCATCGCCGTTGAGAAGCGCGTGCCGGGGCGCACGGCGTGGCTGGACTACGAGCACGACCGGGACGGAGTGCAGCTGGAAGCGGGCGTGGAGCTGCTCGAGGGCGATGGGCGGCAGATCGTGTTCGAGGGGGATGCGCGGGTCTTTCGGGGGACCCAGCTCATCGGCCCCGCAACCCTCGGCGACGGTGTCTTCATCAACCGCGGCTGCTTCATTCAAGGCAGGACAACGATAGGCCGGAATGTCTCGATCGGGCCCGGTGTGCAGATACTCACCGACACTCACGAGCTCGGCCCCGTGAGCCGTCGCGCGGGAACGCCTCTCGTCAAGCCGGTGCGCATCGGGGACGGTGCATGGATCGGCGCGGGAGCGATCGTCCTACCCGGCGTCACCATAGGTGAGGGCGCCGTCATCGCCGCGGGTGCCGTCGTGACCTCGAACGTGCAGCCCTCGACATTGGTGGCCGGGGTCCCGGCAACAACCAAGAAGCGGCTCGCATCCGAGCGCACCCTGACAGGAAGACTACGTCGAGTCTTCGCCCGCGTCCGCGGCGCGTGATCTCGACCGGCGGTCATGCCTTCGCGGCCAGCTCCTCCACGACAGTCGCGAAGCGCCGCGACATGAGCATCGGCGGGTTAGCCTCGGCGAACGCGAGGGCAGCATCTCGCACCTCGGCCGATCGGTACCACCCATCGTCAAGCAAACGAGCGATCGATCGCGCAGGTTGCGATGGATCGAAGAACCGCACCCAGGCCTGATCGCCGAAGTCGGCCCGCAAGTGAGATTCGTCCGGCAGCACCGTCGGCAGACCGAACGTGGCTCCGAGGTACAGCGTGCCGGAGTTGAGAACTCGCCGATGGGGCAGCACGAGGACGTCTGCCGCGGAGAACCACGCACTCACCTCGCTGTCGGGCACGAACTCCAGATGCGTCGTCGCGCGGATCCCCGAGCGGCGAATGCTCTCCAGCGACTGCTCTCCTCCCGCGATCGGCTTCCCCGCGATAAGGAGCTCAAAGTCATCACGGTACGCGCTCAGATCACGCAGCGCGTCAACGAGGTGGTCGAGTCCCTTGTAGGGTCGTACCTGGCCGAAGAAGAGAACCGCCGTCGAGTCTCGCGACGCTGCGATCGCCGCGCGTGCCTCATCCCGCGCCAGAGGGGCACCGTACACTCCCGCATAGCTCGCGTGCGGGACCACGACGACCTTCGCGGGATCGATGCGGTAGTACTCCGACGCGACATCCACCGTCTGCGAGTTCATCACGTGGACCACATCGGCGAGATCAGCCAGTCCTTGATGCAGGCGGATCGCCGCTTCCGTGTACTCCGTGTCGTGGGGCAGCACGTTGTGAACGGTCCAGACGATCCCGCGGCCGAGACGCTTGGCGGTGTGGAGAGCGCCGAGGAACTCCTCAACCCGCCGATGAGCGTCCACCTCAGAAAGGGCTTCGTCCGTCACGACGCTTGGCCACTGGATGTGAACGACGCCGCCGCGTGGATTGGCCGCCTCGCCCACGAACTCCGCCAACTTACTGGTGCCACGGAGCGCGTATCCTCGCGCGAACAGCTCAAGTTGCAACGAGTTCGTGTAGGGGTTGTCACGCCACGCCGGGAACATGAAGAGCTGCTTGACCGGGCGAGCGTCGGCCCCCAAGTGCTCCGGAAACGAGAGCGTGTTCGCGCCGCGCGCGATCTCCGGCAGTGCATGTGGCGAAAGCTCCGCGGTTCCTCGCCCTCGCGGGCCGTGCTCCCCGTCGAAGCGCACTTCGAGGCGGTAGCGGGCGCTCCACGTGAGTTCCTGTGACGGAACGACCACCTGCCATCGCCAGAGCCGCGCATCCGCAAGCTGTGTCCAGGTGACGGGAAAGTACGACGGCTGACCGGAGCTGACGTCCGTGAGCACCGCCGTTGCGCCGACAGCCTGCTGCGCACCGTACGTGGGCACGACGGTCCCGCGGAGAACGAATCCCCGACGCTCGCGGTGCACGCTGAGGAGAGCCACCTTCGCATAGCCGTGTTGGCCGAGGAATCGGTCGATCCTGGCTTCCGTCGACGCCCCACCTGGAATGACGTGATCGAGATACGTGCCCTGCAACGCGACATACGTCGCGAGGGCCTGATCGCGCACCTCGCTGCGAGGGTCGAGATAGCCGTCCGCGATCGGGCGGAGGACACGCTCTACGACGATTGCCGCGGCCATGCGCCGTGAGACATCGCCGTGATCACCGAGGAGAAGCATCCCGTGCAGGATCGCGCGCGCCTCCTCGACAGTACGTCCCGCATCCAGCCGGAGCGGGTTGTCGATACCAAGCCGGTCGTCGATGAATGTTGCAGGCGAGCCGGCGGCAAAGAAGTCGAGGCATGCGGTGTACCACGGTCCGAGCGCCTGCCTGCCCGGCGCATCCAGCTTCCCCGCGATGAGCGACGACAGCTGACGCAGGCGCGCAAGCAACGCGGGCGCTGTCCCACGGCCGACGCCCCGCGCCCGCGTCCACCATTGGGTTCGCACGAAGTGCACCAGATAGTGCCGGAGCGACGCCTCCGTCCCGAGCTCCCGAACCGATTCAACGGTTCGCAGCGACTCGCCTATCCAGTCATTCAGGGTGCGAGCGCGTGTGTAGGAGGCAGAGATGGCCTGGTCGTGTCGACGGTGACGATAGACGAGCCGCGGAACGACTGTCATTGACTGCGCAAGAAGTGCGGCGCGTGCCGAGAACACCATGTCCTCGCAGTGCGCCCTCGACGGAAACCGGAGCCGGTGACGGTCGAGGTGGTCGCGGAGATACAGCTTGTTCCAGACGACGTGGTCCTCGAGGACTCGAGGATCCTGAGTCGGATTGACCGTGACCTCGCTGCCTTGATAGATCGAGCCGCTCTGCGTCCAGTACCGAGACGGAGACCAAGACTCGCCGAAATCTTCGGCGAACCCTGCGACGACTTCGGACCCTGTCCTCAGCGCGGTCGACACGAGCGTCGAGATCGTTCCCGGAGGTACGACGTCGTCAGAGTCTACGAAGAAGACATAGTCGCTGTGCGCGTGGGAGAGCCCGATGTTGCGCGCCGAGCCGAGCCCGCCGTTGGGGACGCATATGACGGTGAAGCGGCCGTCATCGTCCGCGAAACGCCGAGCAATGGCCTCTGAGCCGTCCGTCGCCCCGTCGATGACGACGACCGCCTGCCAGTTCGGGTAATCCTGCGCGCGAATCGATTCGAGACACTCGGCGAGGTACCTCTCGACCTCGTATGCCGGGACGATGATCGCAACCGACGGCTGGCTCGGCGATCCTGCTGGCACGTTGCTGAACCTCGCGATCGGGTGGGGGATGAGAGCATTAGTGTACCGAGGCGAGATCGAGCAGTCTCTGAAGAGACGACGGCGAGGGGTGACGTGTACTCACAACAGGCAACGGCGAAGGAGACGCCGGAGCTGTCGGTGGTCATGCCCACGAAGAACGTGGCGGCGTGGGTGGCTGAAGCAGCACAATCGGTCCTGTCGCAGAGCGTGCCGGACGTCGAGCTGATCGTCGTCGACGACGGTTCGACGGACGGCACACTCGATGTGCTGCGACGCATCGAGGACCCGCGGCTCCGCGTCGTCTCGAATCCGGGCGAAGGCGGAGGAACCGCACGAAACTACGGCGCCTCGCTCGCTCGCGGCACCTATCTGGCCTTCGCGGACGGCGACGACGTCCTTCCCGAGAAGGGCTACGAGGCGCTGCTGTCCCAGGCCAATCGCACGCGGGCGGAGATGGTGGTCGCGAATTACGTCATCTTCTCCCCGACTCAGCTCAACTCACGGCACCAGTGGTTTCCCCTTTATGGGCGCGTGCGCGAAGGCATCACGATCGAGGACGAGCCGATCTTCCTGCGAGATCGCGTGTGCTGGAACCGCATCTTCCTGAGGAAGGCATGGGAGTCGGCCGGCATCCGCTTCGCGGATTCTCCCCGGTCAAACGACATCCAGGCCATGACGGATGCGTACTGCGCCTTCGCGTTCGATGTGATCCCTGACGTCGTCTACATGTACCGCAGGCGCTCCGGGGCATCGTCGATGACCGCACGCAAGAGCGCACCTGACTCTGTCACCGCGCACTTCGAGCAGGAGCTCGGATGCCTCGCATCGGTCCGCCGCCTCCAAAGCCCCACGGTCTGGGAGTCCTACAGCCGCGAGATGCTGGCCAACGATGTCTGGGCGCACTTCACACCCCTCGTCGACATCGCGTATGCCGAGGACAACGCCTACGACGCTGCGCGCGAAGCTGCGCTCCGTTTCGTCCGCCAGACCATGCCAAGTGGAGCAGGGGCGCTGGATCCGAGCAAGCGCGCCGTGTACACGATGGCAATCGCGGGTCGTTGGAGTGACGCGGCGCAGCTTCATAGCGAGCTGAAGCGAGATTTCTCCGAGCGCAAGATCACTGCGACAGAGGTCGCCCGCGCACTCGGGCGGGCTGGTGCGAGTCGAGCCTCGGCATCCGTGGAAGCCCTCCGTGTGCTGCACCTCAGCGAGCTTTCGCGCCCGGGCGGCCTCCCTGATGATGCACTGCTCGGCTCACTCCGGGCCGCGAGGCGATTCGCCCGACGGCACGTACGGGCTTGGCACCTGCGACGGGACGAACGTTACCTGCTTTCAGCGGATCCCGCGCGCGGCGCTGAAGCCGTCCGTGACCACCTCTCTTCCGCAGCGCCGGGACCGCGGTTGCCGGTGCGCGCCGCACGCCACGCGCTCGATGATGTACATGCCGCGGCGCACGCCGCCCGCCGGGTGGGCCGCCGCGCCGTGAACCGCGCAATGGATGCCGCGCGAGGAGCGTCGATGCGTCTCCCAGGTCCCGTGCGGATCGTCGTGCGATCGGCGTTCCACCGTCTCCGCCCGCGCCGCTGAAGGCGTGAGCGCCGGGCGGTGTCCCGCCTGGTTGTTCTAAGATCGACCGGTGTCCCGCCCATCCGCTTCGATATCGACAGGGCCTTCCCCTCGCACGACGAGCGAATTCCGCGCGGACATACAGGCGCTCCGCGCTCTCGCCGTCGTCAGCGTCCTCCTGTATCACCTCTGGCCCAACCGCCTGACCGGGGGGTTCGTTGGCGTCGACGTCTTCTTCGTGATCAGCGGTTATCTCATCACCTCACATCTGATTCGCGAGCGGGCCACGACCGGGCGCATTGCGCTCGGGAAGTTCTGGGCACGACGCGCTGCCCGTCTTCTGCCCGCATCTCTGCTTGTGCTGCTCGTCACGGCGATCGCGGTCTTGCTCTGGCTGCCTCGCACTCTTTGGCAGCAGTTCCTCGGCGAGGTCGCCGCTTCTGCTCTGTACGTGCAGAACTGGCGCCTGCTCTTCGACAGTGTCGACTACCTCGCCGCAGAGAACGACCCGTCCCCTGTACAGCACTTCTGGACACTTTCGGCCGAAGAGCAGTTCTACGTTCTGTTCCCGCTCCTGCTTGTCGCAGCGATGTGGATGCTCCGACGACTTCCATGGCGTCGCGTAGCGTTCGCGGCGATCGCTCTCGTCAGCGTGACGTCATTCCTCTACAGCGTGTGGCTGCTCGGCGATGCGCCGAGCCACGCCTACTTCTCGACCTTCAGCCGAGCCTGGGAGTTCGGCGCGGGGGCGCTGCTCGCTTTCCTGCCTGCGCTCCGCTCGACGAGGGTGAGCAGCGCGATCGCTTTCGCCGGGGTCGCAGCGGTGCTCGCATCGGTGGTCCTCTACTCGGGGACGACTCCGTTCCCCGGGGCCGCGGCGCTGCTTCCCGTCGTCGGCACCGCACTCGCGATCTGGGCCGGTTCGAGGACGTGGCTCGAGTCGGTCGGCCGCGTCCCTCCGATCGCGATGCTCGGCCGTGTTTCTTACGCGGTCTACCTCTGGCATTGGCCCTTGATCGTGCTCGTGCCCTTCATGACCGGCACCCCTCTCACAACGGCGCAGAAGGCAGGCATCGCGGCGGCGAGCGTAGGTCTCGCGTGGCTGTCGACCACCTACTACGAGGATGTACTGCGCACTTCGCCACGACTTCTGAAGGGAAGGCGGCCTCGTACGGTGGCTCTTTGGAGCGCGGCCGGCATGGTGATCGTGCTGTCCGTCTCGGCCGGCGCCGTCCAGATGACTCAAGCACTGCAACAGCGAGAGGACGCGCAGAACCAAGAGCAGATCGAGGAGAACGCCGAGTGTTTCGGGGCCGCGGCGCTGCTCGCCCCCGCGGGCACCTGCGGTCCCGCCGACCCAGACCTGGTCGTCCCGAGCCAGTTCAGCCTCCTCGACGACAACGGCCGCGGTTACCAGTGCTACACCGTGGCGGAGGCAACGGAGATTGACAGATGCAGTATCGGTTCACAGCGCGATGACGCGCTGCGCGTGGCGATCGTCGGGAACTCTCACGCCGCGATGATCGTCGAGGCCCTCTATGACGAGCTCGAGGGTTTGAACTGGCGGTTGGACACCTTCGTAGGCAACGGTTGCGTATGGGGGGAGAAGGACAACTCTCCCCGGTGCCGCGAACGACTGTCGCAGATGGACGACGCCCTCCTTCAGGGAGAACCGTACGACGTCCTACTCGCCACGACGAAGCGCGCTGACACCTTCAGCCAGGCCCGCGTCGACGAATACACCAGCGCCTGGGAGCGTCTCGAGGAGCGGGGTACCCAAGTGGTGGTCGTCACGGACAATCCTGGGCTCTCCGAGTCGACAGCCGATTGCATTGCCACTCGGCCCCTCGCAGAGGTCGCTTCCGGTTCCTGCACGTTCGGCGAGGATGAGGGCTACTCGGGACCTGACCTCATGCTCGCAGCGGCGGAGCAATCAGGACATCGGTTTGACGTCGTGGATCTCCGCGATCTGTACTGCACACAGGGTCGCTGCCCTGCCGTCATCGGCAACGTCATCGTCTACCGGGATACGCACCACCTCACCGCGACCTACGCGCGTTCCCTCGCGCGCCCGCTGATCGACAGGCTCCAGCAGGTGCTCGAAAGCTCCCGCTGACGACCGCCGGTCCTGGTCGAACTGTAGAGTTTCCCGAAAAGGAGCCCCGGATGAGAACACCGCGCATCGGCATCGTGAGCTATTGCGACCGGATTCGCACGCTCGCGCACGTCAATCACGAGCTGTACGCGCGGCAGCACGGGTACACCTATATCTTCGACATCGCGCCAACCACGCAACACCGGTTCCTCGCGAAGATCGAGAAGATCCTGAAACTCCTGCCACTCTTCGACTGGGTGTTCTGGATCGACGACGACGCTTTCATCATGGACCGCTCGATCCAACTGGAGCAGTTCATCCGCCAGTCACCACGGGCCTCACTGATCATGTGCGAATCCCCGAACCGCAACGGCAAGTGGACCTGGATCAGCTCCGGCAACTTTCTCATCCGGAACACCCGGAGGGCCGCCGATTTCCTGCGCGACGTGCAACGGACAGACCTCTCGGTCGTCTCGTCGTGGTGGGACCCGGAGAAGTTCGGCCACTACACCAAGGGCGACCAGGACGCCATGGTCTACCAGCTCGCAACCAACCCGTCGTACAGCGGCCGGAAGTTCCTCACCAGGCTGCCGTTCGAACAGTTCAACACGCGTCCCGAGCACTTCGTGACCGGCCCTCGCGAGCACTTCCTCGTGCACTTCACGGGAGACGATAAGCGGGGGATGGCACAGGAGTTCGCGAAACGATTCGACCTTCCCGAGTCCCTCACATACTGGAACGAGCTGAAGGAGTTGCAGGGCGTCTACCAGCCTCGCGACTGAGGCACTCAGACGAGGGCACACCCCTCTCTCGTCAGCCAGCGTTGTCGGCGTTGTACTGCGCGATGACCTCGTCGATCGGCCCGTCCATGACGAGGCGGTGCTCGCGGATGTAGAGGCCACGCGTGCAGAAGCGCTGCAGGTCGCGCTCGTTGTGGCTCACGAAGAAGAGCGTGCGTCCCTCCGAGAGCAGCTCGTCGATGCGGGCGTAGCACTTGGCCCGGAAGGCCTTGTCGCCCACCGCCAGCACCTCGTCGACGAGGAGGATCGGCTCGTCCAGCTGCGAAACGACGGCGAAGGCCAGGCGCACCTTCATGCCGTTCGAGAGGTGCTTGTAGGGGGTGTCCTGGAACTCCTCCAGCTCAGAGAACGCGATGATCTCGTCGTAGCGCGCCGAGACCTCCGTGCGCGTCATGCCGTGCAGGCCCGAGGTGAGGCGCACGTTCTCGCGCACCGTCAGGTCGCCGACGAAACCGCCCGTGAGCTCGATCAGCGGCGCCACTCCCCCGTTCACGCGCACCCGGCCCTCGTCGGGCAGCAGCACGCCGGCGACGAGCTTCAGCAGGGTCGACTTGCCCTGGCCGTTGCGCCCGATCACGCCGATCGACTCCCCCGGCTTCACCGAGAAGGACACGTCGCGCAGCGCCCAGAACTCGCCCTTGGGCATGCGGCGGCGGGCACCCGCGAACAGCGATTTGATGCTGCGCCGCCCGCGCCGGTTGCGCCGGAATCGCACGCCGAGGCCCGTCACCTCGATCGCGTTCTCGCTGCCCTGCTCCGCCATCACAGCTCCTTCAGCACCGGACGCTCGAGGGCGCGGAACGTCAGCACGCCGGCGACGAGGACGATGAGACTCAACAGCACGCTCCCCACGACCGCGGCGGTGTCCCACTGCCCCGGGAAGAAGCCCACCCGGTACATCGTGAAGATGCCGGCGAGCGGATTGGCGACCTCGAGCCAGCCGAACCCGTCCGGCAGGTCCTTCACGCTGTAGATGATCGGCGAGGCGTAGAAGAGCGCGCGCAGGATGAGGCGGGTCGTGCGCTCCAGGTCGCTGAACAGCACGCACAGCGGCGCCACGATGAGGCCGAGCCCCACGAGCAGCGCGAGCTGGACGAGGATCGCGACGGGGAACCACAGCAGCCCCCATCCCACCGTCGCCCCGCCCCAGATCGCGAAGACGGCGAGCACCGGCAGCGAGCAGAGGAACTCCACACCCTTCGACACCACGATCCGGCCGATCCAGATCGAGCGCGGGATCGACGTGGAGCGCACGAGCTTCGCGTCCTTGCTGAACGCCTTCGTGAAGTCGCCGACGGCGGCGTTGAACCACGCCCACGGCAGCAGCGCCGCGATGAGGAAGACGATGTACGGTTCCTCACCGACCGAGCGGTGGAAGATCTGCGTGAAGACGAACCAGTAGATCGCGCTCATGATGAGCGGATCGAGCACGCTCCACAGGTACCCGAGCCAGCTGGTCGCGTAGCGCACGCGCAGGTCGCGAGCCGACAGCAGCCAGAGCGAGTGCGCGTAGCGGCGCAGGGATCGCGGCGCTCCCGCTCGTGTGGCTGTCACAGGACGATCCTACGGTCGCCGCTCCCATCCAACCCGTATGGCGCCGCGCCACGCCTCGATCAGGGCGACAAGGACGCCATCGCGGACATGAAAGAATCGACGCCCGGGGGTCATGTGATCAGCGTGGGATCCTCGGAACGGAGCGGGATGAACCTGAGAAGCGCGCTACGGCCGATCCGGAATGCGGTGATCCTGCTGCTGGTCTTGTGGGTGGCCTTCATCGGTGCTCAGCTGATCGGCGCGGCCGTACCCGATCGACCCATCGCACAACAACTGCAGCAGTCGATCGCGGACGGCCTCTACGAGAGGTCCTATCCGCCCAACGGCGTCGGCGGACAACACGACGCCTACACCGATTGTGTGGCAGCAGGAACCGGGCTGGGCGAGGAAGCGATGAGCGTCTGGGAGCGGGCGCTGATGATGCCGCGCATCGCCTCATGCACGAACGGCGGCGTAGAAGCGATCAACGCGATCGCTGCCGGCGAGGACCCGGCCCACCAGCTCTATCTGCGGTACTGGGCCGGGTACGCGGCCGTCTTCCGCCCCGCGCTGGCCGTCGGTGGCATGGCTGCGATGAACACGGTGGCCCTGTCCGCGCTCGCTTTGGGACTCTTCGCGATGTGGACCGCGCTGTCGCGTCGTACCTCGCCGCTCATCGCGGCTGCCTTGTCTCTGCCGCTCCTGCTCACCTCGGACGTGCTGGCGACACCGGGCGGGTCCTCCGAGCACGCACTTTCGCTCGGCGTCGCGTTCGGCGGGGTCGCCGCGGTCGCTTGGGCGTCATCCCGCGGTCTCGCGATGATCTTCCTCACCAGCGTGGGGGCCGGGGCGGTCTTCAACTTCTTCGATCTGCTCAATAATCCGAACCTTGCGTGGACGCTGGCGGCAGCTGCCGGAGCGCTCTGCCTGGCCGCGAGGGGCGCCTCCGCGTCGTCCGTCGCGGCGAGCGCCGGAGTTGCAGCTGCCGGCTGGATGACGGGCTTCGCCGCAGCGTTCATAGAGCGGTGGATCACGGCCATCTTGGCGGCCGGCCCGGATGCAGCGCTCGAGCAGGTGGTCGAGAACGTGGCGAACCGAAGCGGCCTGGGTGATCAGTCGGGCCAGCCGGTCGAGACGGGCTTCGGGCATGGGAGCTGGGCCAATGTCATGTTCTACGCAGACATGCCCCTGTCACGCATCGGCACCGCACTCGTGCTCCTCGTCACCGTCGTCTGTCTCGCCTTGGCGATACGCGGCGCCGGGCGCACCGCCGCCCTCACGTTCCTGGCCGCTGCTTCTCCCTCGCTCGTCGTTCCGCTCTGGTACGAGGTCATGAGCAACCACTCGCAGATTCACGCGTTCTTCATGTATCGCGCGATCCCCGCTGCTGCAGGCGTTGTCCTCGCCGCCGCAGTGACGGTCCTGCTGGTCTCGCGCAGCGCCTCACGCGGGCGTGGCATGGCGTCCAACGCCGAAGCGGCAAGCCAATGAGTTCGCTCCGCAGGTATTCTTCCCTGTCCGTCCGCGATGCGATGTCATCCGCTGTCCCGGCGCTGCCGCTCGCTGCTCTCCTTGCCGCCTTTGCGACCATCGCGAGGCGCATTGTCTGGGACGACTGGCTTGGCGCGCGCCCGGATGACACCTTCCTCCAGCCGCTCGGGGTGCTCGATGTGGTCATCTGGCTGCTCCTCACGTTGTCGCTGACGGCGATTCTCACGGTGCTCCCGATCGTCGGACGCGTTGTGGCAAGGTTCGGACTCCTGTTCCGGGCCGATCGCTCACGTCCGCGCCCGAGAGTGTGGTGGTGGCCGCTTTGGTCAGTGGGCATCTTTGTCAGTTGGGTGCCGTACCTGCTCCTTCTCTGGCCAGGCGTCATCGTCCCTGATTCGTTCGCCTCGATTGGCCCCATGATCGGCGAGCGGGCGCTCGAGAACCATCACCCGGTCGCGTTCACGCTGTTCGTCGGCGCGTTCATTCGGGTGGGAGAGCTTCTCGGCCTGTCTCTCGCGACATCACTGGCGATGTTCTCCATCACGCAGATGGCGATCATGGCCACATGTCTCGGGTGGGCGTGCTATTGGCTGACCACCCGCACTCCGTCAACCGCGCTCACGGCCTCGTTGGTCGCGTCGTTCTTCGCATTCACACCGGTGTACGCGATCTACGCCGTGAATGTCCAGAAGGACCCGCTGTTCTCGGTCGCGGTCCTCGTACTCGCGTTGCACATCGCCGAAATCGCCATACGCGGTGCCCGTCCCCTACGGCAACCATGGTTCGTCTTCCGTATTGCTCTCCTCGCTCTCTGGGTGAGCGTGTGGCGCAACGGTGGCTCGCTTGTTGTCGCAGCGACGCTTCTTGTCGTGCTCGTCGTGTGGAGGAAGGCGGCTTGGAAGGCGGTGGTCGCTGGCGCGCTGGCCGTCGTGGTGGCGACCGGCGGTATCGCCGCACTCGAAGCATCGGGTGTGAAACCGGCGCCGTCGGCTGAGCAACTGGCCATCCCTCTTCAGCAGGTCGCGCGAGTCATCTACGAGGGCGGCTCACTCTCAGAAGCCGAGGCGGACGTCCTCACTCGCATCCTGCCTGTTGAGCAGTGGGCGACGCTCTACACACCGGCACGGGTTGATGCTGTCAAGTGGTCGCCACAGTTCAACGACGACTATCTGGACGAGAATCGCGGCGCTTTTCTGCAGGCCTGGGCAAGCGTCGGAGTACGCAACCTCGACGACTACGTCGAAGCGTGGATTCTCGAGACCTTCGGTTTCTGGGCGCCGGGCGTGAAGAATGACTACGGTTTCATCGACACCGCCGTGACGGAGAATCCGTTCGGCATCGAGCGCGCCCCGCGCGTGGACGCGATCTTCGGGGTCGACGATGAGGACCTGTCAGCGAGCGTCGACTTCCTCGGGAGCGGAACCCTCGCATGGATCTTGCTGATCTCCTGCTTCGCGGTGCTTCGCTCGCCCGGCCGCCGGGCCGCAGTGGGTTTCGTTCCATTCGTGCTGCTCTGGCTCGCCGGACTCGCCGCGACGCCCACTGCATTCAGCCTTCGGTACGTGTTTGCCATCGCGGTCGCGCTGCCCTTCCTGCTGCTGGCACCGGCGCTGGGACAGCATGGCATCGCAGCAGAACGGCCATCCGCCGACGAGGACTGAGTTGCTCAGACTCGGCGCGGATCAGGGCAGCGGTCCGCACTGGTCGATCCGGTAGAGAACAGACTCCCCGTCGGTGTCGACGGGCGCGAACAGCCCCGCCTCGACGGCGGCATGGGGCCCCGGGAAGTGGTTGCCCGCGGGGTCTCCCCCGCCGAACTCGTGCGGGTTGTAGAGCACGTGCCGCACGCGCAGCTCGTCGAGCGCCGCGCACACCGCCGGGTTCGTCTCGATCTCCTGCAGCCGCCACGCGAGCTCGAGCCGCGCGGAGTCCCACTGGCCGTTCACGTGGGGGAAGACCGGCTCGCGCCCCGCGAACAGCTGCGTGAGGGCGCTGCCGTCCCAGGGGTCGCCGAGCACCCGCTGGTCCCGCGGCACCTCGCCGGCGACGACATCGCGCATGAACGCGATCTGCGCCGTCGACACCACCTCCCCCTGCGCGCCGCTCGCAGGCTGATGGAACACCCGAGCGACCGAGTGCGTGACCCCGGAGGCCGCCAGCGCGATCGTCGCGGTCAGCGCGATGACCGCTGCGGCGCCGACCGCCGCGACCGACGCGCGGCGCGGCGCAGCCGCCGCCCGGGGCACGATGCGCCTCATCACCGCGAGGATCCCCATCGCCGCCAGCGGCACGGCGAGCACCGGCAGGGCGGCCGCCAGCCGGAACCGATCCTTGTACCAGACGCCGGTGGCCAGCTTCGTGACGACGTCGTCCGATCCGGCGGCGAGGACGAACAGGGCCGCCGCGATCGCGTACGAGACGACGATCCAACGGGCTCTCGGGCGGCGGATCGCGACGACGACGCCCGCGGCGACGGCGAGCGCGAGCAGCGGCGACGCGAGCGTCACGATGCCGTCGACCCCCGTCATGGACCGCAGCAGCAGCACCTGCGCGACGCCCTCGCCCACCGACTGCACGGCCTGAGCCTGCGGCCCGCTCAGGCGGTCCTCGAGCGGCTCGTCGAACAGGCCGAGGCCCACGACAGCGTAGGCGAACGCGGCGGCGGCGGCGAGCAGCACGGCGCCGCCGAACGCCGACAGCGCCACGACGGCCCTGCGCCGGGCGTGGCCGCCCGCGCGCCAGGCGCGCGCGAAGCCGGACCCGAGCCGCCACAGCACGAACGGCGCGACGAGCAGCGCCCACGTGGGAAGCACGCGCGGGTGCGCCAGGGCGATCGCCGCGAGCGTCGGCGCCACGGCGCCCGCCCCGAGGAGCCAGGCCCGCACCCGCCGCCCCGGCCGGGCCGCCGACGCCGCGCGCACCGCGACCACCGTCGCGGCCACGGCGGCGGGCAGCAGCGCGTGCGCGAGGGCCGTCGGGTAGATCGTGCCCCACGTGAGCAGGCCGTACGGGAACCAGCCGAACGACACCCCGAGCGGGAGCGCCACGAGGGCGGCGAGACGGTTGCGCCCGAGCACGTGCGCGAGCCACGCGACGCCCGGCAGCCACACGGCCGCGACCATCGCCAGCCACGCGGCGTTGAACGCGACCGGCACGCTCGCGCCCGACAGCTGGGAGGTGAGCGCCACGAGATCGTGCCAGGCCGCCGGGTAGTACGCGATCCCCGCGTCCGCGGTCTCGTTGAGGGAGCGCAGCGTGAGCGACGACCCGGAGAACCCGTCGAGGATCGCGGCGACGGCCGAGAGGTGGAAGACGTTGTCGTACGTCTGCGAGATCCGATCCGGATCGGGCACGCGCCAGAACGCGACGGCGGCCGCGGCGAGCGCCGACAGTGCCCAGACGACGCCCAGCGCCCAGCGCATCCCGAGGCGCCGCGTCGTCCCGACGCGCGGCACCGCCCGCCGGGCGGCGAGAGCCAGACCCGCGGCGAGCGCCGTGACCGGCAGTAGCTGCCATGCCTGGTACGGCAGGCCCGCCGCCCCGAAGGCGATCGCCGCGATCCCCGCGATGCACACGCTCACGGGGCCGGCCAGCGCGACGCGCGCGAGCACGCCCAGGCGCAGCGGGGCCGTGGCCGCGAGCCCCGGCACGACGGCGAGCGCCACCGCGACGAGGATCGACGGCACGGCGGCGACCCAGGTCACGCCGCCCTCCACAGTGCCAGCGCGCTCAGCGAGTGTGCATCGCGGACGGCGCCGTTTCTGAGGAGGCCGTCGACCTCGCGCGCAGGCACCCAGCTGACGCCGTCGACCTCGCCGTCACCCGCGGCCTCGGCTGCCCCACGCTCCACATCGCACACCACGACCCACGTCGTCGCGGGATACACGGCCGAGTCGATGACGTATGACCCCAGGACCCGCGCGCGCGACCCGACGAAGCCGGTCTCCTCGCACAGCTCCCGCATCGCGGTCGCGAGTACCGTCTGCTCGGCACCGGTAGGACCGTCCGCAGGATCGCCGAATCCACGGGGCAGCTCGAGAAGCCGCTCGCCCGCCGCAGGGCGCCGGACGGACACGAACAGCACCTGCTCCTCCGACTCCGCGATCACGACGGCACCGGGACGATCACCGACCTGCAGCCAATGCTGAATGCGGTCGTCCCCGTCGCCTCCGCGCACGCGCCGCCCCCACAGCCGGACCAGCGGCGGGCCGTCCCAGGAGTACAGGCTCTCGGCCTCGGCGTCGCTCACCGTTTCAGTTTCGCAGAGCGCGGCGGGCTGCCCAGCTCATGGAGCTTGACGCGCGCCGCCGGGGGAACCCGCAGCACGCGAACGGCCGTGAGAAAGTCCTCCCATGGCAGGGTCGTGACGAGCACGAGCACACCGACCAACCACGCGATCCCGGCGTCCTGGATGTCGAACAGCGTGGACGAGGCCAGCGCGGCGGCCGTGGCGAGCCCCGCCCGGAACACGGAGGCGGCGAGCGTGGCCGTGCGATCGGGCGCCTCGAGGCACGAGAGGGCCGCGAAGGTGAGCGAGGTCAGGTGCCAGCGCGTGGGCCTGGCCTGCAGCCGCTCCCGCTGCGCTCTGACGGCGAACCGCATGGAGCCGAACGCTGGAGGCGACGCGGCGGTGACGAGCTCAACGATCCTGCCGCGCAGGGCGAGCATGCCGCCCGCACGGTCCTCGCGCTTCCTGGCATCGAGCACACGCTGTCTGGCGTCGCCGCCGGGCTCCCCCTCATCACCGACGAAGCGCACCCAGCCCGCGCCGTTGCGGATGGCGAGCTCGCGCAGGTACGCGTCGAGCCACCATTCCTCGATGATCTCGAGGTCCTTCCGCAGCGCGTCGTCCGCGTTCGCGCCCGCCGATTTCAGCTCCCTCAGCAGGTCGCTGCGCGCCGCGACGCCCAGCATCCGGTCGGCAAGCGCGCGACCGGCTGCGGTCACGAGGCCGTCGGGGATCCCGTTCGTCGCGGCGGCGCTGAGAAAGCCCTTCTCGCGCATCGGTGCGTCCTTCGCGGCGCCCCACGGCCGCACCTCGAACAGCCCGGCGCGCTGCGCCGCGATCCATCGCTCCCCGTGGGCCACGATGTCGTCCCGCGAGCAGCCCAGCGCCGCAAGCTGCCAGATGAACCCGTCCCCCTTCTGCAATCGGCTCGCCAGGCTCCAAGCCAGATCGGCCTTGCCGTCTTCGCCCGGCTGACAGAGGACGACGAACGGCACATTGCGCGAACTCATCCCGAGCTCGCGGGCGACATCGAAGGGATCGAGTTCCGAGAAGTACGCGCCGTCCAGGATCATCGCGTCAGTCACGTAGATCGCGTCGCCGATGAGCAACGCGGTGCGCAGCAGACCGGTGATCGTGGCGACCGCCTCCGCACGCGTCGACGAGCGCTCGAAGATCTCACGCTGCGCGGTGCTGTCGAGGTCCGCGATGAGCAACGCGGAGGTGACGAGCGAGGCCTCGCGTCGGCGCGTGCCACCCCTCATGCGTCAGTCGTCGGATCCGCCGAACTCGTTGCGCCACATCGACAGCGCCGAGCCGATGGCCATGTGCATGTCGAGGTACTGGTACGTGCCCAGGCGCCCGCCGAAGTGCACGTCCTTCTCGCCCTTGGCGAGCTCGCGGTACGCCAGCAGGCCCTTGCGGTCCTCGTCCGTGTTGACGGGGTAGTACGGCTCGTCGTCGCGCGTGGCGAAGCGCGAGAACTCGCGCATGATGACCGTCTTGTCCGTCGGGTAGACGTCCTTGCGCTCCGGGTGGAAGTGCTTGAACTCGTGGATGCGCGTGAACGGCACGTCCGGGTCCGGGTAGTTCATGACCGGGGTGCCCTGGAAGTCGCCGACGTTCAGCACCTCCTCCTCGAAGTCGAGCGTGCGCCAGCTCAGGGCGCCCTCGGCGTAGTCGAAGTAGCGATCCACCGGGCCGGTGTAGACGACGGGCAGCTGGCCGACGACGGCCTTCTTGCTGAGCGGCTGCGACTCGTCGAAGAAGTCGACGTTCAGCTTGACCTCGATGTTGGGGTGGTCGGCCATCCGCTCGAGCCACGCGGTGTAGCCGTCGGTCGGCAGCCCCTCGTACGTGTCGTTGAAGTAGCGGTTGTCGTAGTTGTAGCGCACGGGCAGGCGGCTGACGATGTCGCCCGAGAGCTTCTCGGGCGAGGTCTGCCACTGCTTGGCCGTGTAGTGCGCGAAGAACGCCTCGAAGAGCGGGCGGCCCACGAGCGCGATGCCCTTCTCGTAGAAGTTGCGCGCCGTCTTCACGTCGAACTCGCCGGCCTGCTCCTTCACGAGCGCCCGCGCCTCGTCGGGCGTGTACGCCGCCTGGAAGAACTGGTTGATCGTGTGCAGGTTGACGGGAAGCGCGAACACCTGGCCCTTGTGCGTGGAGTACACGCGGTGCACGTAGTTCGTGAAGGTCGTGAACCGGTTGACGTACTCCCACACGCTCTCGTTCGAGGTGTGGAACAGGTGCGCGCCGTAGCGGTGCACCTCGATGCCGGTCTCGGGCTCGGCCTCGCTGTAGGCGTTGCCGCCGATGTGGTGACGGCGCTCGATCACAGTGACCTTGCGGCCGGCCTGCGCGGCCCGTTCGGCGATGGTGAGTCCGAAGAAGCCGGATCCGACGACGAGGAGATCAGTCATGGGGTCCATTCTCCCAGGCCGCGACATCGCCTGCGGACAGCGGGGCCCGGCTTTCTGCCTCCGCCGCCGAAGCCTCATCGGCAGACGGCAGCTCGTCATCGCGCCCCGCCACGAGCGCCAAGAGGACAGCTCCGGCGGTGTATGTGAGCCCCAAGAGATAGCGGCCGGATCCATTAAGGGGAGACAGGATCGCCACGCCGACCTGAACGGCGAGCGGCACGGTCCAGGCCAACGCTCCTCGGCGTCGCATCATGACGGCAGCAGTGCACAACAGAACTGTCAGCACCGCCCACGGCGCGAAAGAGATGAGGTATCGGAAGGCTGAGTCATTGACAGCGGCAACGGTTTGAGCCAAGGCCTTCCGTCCTGCGTCGTTCAGCCCCGTGAGGTCGAACGTGTACCGGAGCTGCCAGTCGAGCGTATGGAGCGGGGGTGCCGGGTTGACGAGCGCGCGACTGTCGAGGTAGCGGTCGGATTTCAGAAGCAGCGCGTCGAGGTAGGTGTCCGGGTAGCGTGCAGCCAGCTTCGCCCAAACGGCATCGAAGCTGGCCCAGTCGTCCTGCTCAGCCGATCGCCACCGGTAACTGCCGTTGTCCGCGTAACCGCTCGACTTGACCGGATCGGCGTTCTCCGGATTGTAGACCTTTGTCATCTGCTCGATGTCGAAGATCTTCTCCACTTCGGCTCGCTCGTCGTCGTTCAACGCCTCCGGGTGTTCGCGCAGGGTGAGCGCGACCTGCTGCAGTTGCAGAACTCTCGCCTCGACAGGGTCATCGGAGATTACGACACCGAACCCGATGAGTCCGCGCAACGCGATCTGGAACACGAGCACCGGTAGCAGCATGCCGAGGACAACGCCCAGCCAGCGGCGACGGCGAAACACGAGGAACAATGCGCCCACTACCGCGATGTACACCGCGAACTTCGCGCTGACGATCATGACGGTCGTCGCGATCGCGATCTCCCACACCCAACCGCGGCGCACGGCGTCGCGTGACAGCACGGCATGCACCACCAAGCCGAACCACCACACGAACGCGGCGGCGAAGAGCGGGTTCTTCGAGAGATCCATCGACCACAGCGGAGTCATCACGCAACCGACGGTCAGCGCCAGTGCAACGGCCTTCGGCCACGACTTCGCAACATGGCGCCCCACCAGCTGAAGTGCACGCGCCAGGGCGAAGATCGTGAAAGCGGCCTGGGACGAGGCCAGCAGGACGATCGCGGGGATGTACGAATGAAGCAACACGCCACTCGCCCCCGTCACGAGCCCGTAGAGCAGTGTCAGGAACGCGTTGTGGTGGTTCGACCAGAGGAGGTCCCCCTCGGGGATCAGCGAGTAGGCGATCGGATAGACGTCGTAGGGCTTGAAGGCGTCGGGCGCATACTCAGAACGAGCGGTCGTGATCTCCGTCACCATAAGCGCGAAGTCCGGGTTGACCGCCCCCGGCCAGCGCAAGACGAGCAGGGGCGACCATAGGACGACCAGAATGAGCGCGAGCCGCCACCACGCCGCAAACGCCCATTCGACCGCGACGGCAGCCCGCCCCGGGCTGGGGGTCGCGCCGACGCGCCGACGGAGCGCGCGGGTCGCGACGCACCGGATGATGAAGAGGACGAAGGCGTAGCCGGCCGCCGTCCCGCCGAACACAGCGACGGTGAGCAGTGGATCATCCCCGATGAGCTGTGTGAAAAGGGGGTACTCCCCCGCGTGGCTCGCCTCAAAGCGCCGACGGAGCCAGCCGGCCGTGGCGTAGGCGGCCAGGACCGTGACGACGATGACCGCCAGCAGCCAACCGCCGGCACTGCTCATTCCGCGGATGGCGCGCGCCGCCGTGTTAGTCCGCGACACGGACGCGTCCTCAGCCCTCGTGGACAGGTGCCGCGTATTGGAGGTAGTTGAGGCGGCTGGCCTCACGCCGTGCCTTGAGGACGCCGTCGAGCACGAGCCCGACAGCCCACGCCAAAGCGCCCATCACGCCGAGCGCCACTGCGAGGATCGCC